>JANXLW010000302.1 GCA_025354965.1 Betaproteobacteria bacterium | reverse complement strand
ACACGACCTTGCCCGACCCTGCCGGCTGGCAACTCAGCCAAGGCGCAAGCTACCTGCAAATCTGCAGTAACGAGACCATTCATGGGGTTGAGTTCCATGAGCTGCCGGACCTCAAAGCCTTGGGCCATGAGGCGCCGCTGGTCATCGATTTTTCCTCGCATGTGGCGTCGCGACCGGTGGACTGGTCGAGGGTCGGCCTGGCCTTTGGTGGTGCGCAGAAAAACCTGGGGCCTGCCGGACTGACGGTGGTGGTGGTGCGTGAAGATTTGCTGGGGTATGCGCTTGCGCATTGCCCCAGCGCGCTGAACTACAAGACAGTGGCCGACAACCAGTCCATGTACAACACGCCACCGACCTACGCCATCTACATGGCCGGCTTGGTGTTTCAGTGGCTTAAGCGCCAGGGCGGTATCGCTGCTATGGAAACTCGCAACAAGGCGAAGGCGGCACTACTTTACGACGCCATCGACAGCTCAGATCTGTACCAGAACAAGGTAGCCAAAAACTGCCGCTCGCGCATGAACGTGCCGTTTTATCTGTGGGACGAAAACCTCAACGAGGTTTTTTTGAGCGGCGCGCGCGCGCGCGGCTTGCTGCAGCTCAAAGGTCACAAATCTGTCGGTGGCATGCGCGCCAGCCTCTACAACGCAATGCCCCTTGAGGGCGTGCAGGCGCTGGTGAACTACATGCAGGAATTCGAGCAAACCAAAGCCTGAAAAATGTCAAAGCCCGCCACCTCTCTGCTAAATTTGTCTGACTTACGCTTCCAGATTGACACCATCGATCAGCAGTTGTTGAGGCTGCTCAACGACCGCGCGCTGGTTGCTGAAAAAGTGGGAGAAGTCAAGAAGCGCGAAGGTACAGCGTTCTTCAGACCCGACCGCGTCGCTCAGGTCATTGAGAAAATGCAGTTGTCCAATCCCGGGCCTTTAAAGAATCCCCATGTGGCGGCGATATGGCGCGAAATCATGTCCGCTTGCCTGGCGCTTGAATCACCCCAGCGAGTCGCTGTGCTGGGGCCGGCGGGTACCTTTTGCGAGCAGGCCGCGATCGATTTTTTTGGTGGTGCCGCCGATCTAATCTACTGCGCCAACTTTGATGAGGTGTTTCACGCCACTGCGGCCGGTAGCGCTCAATATGGCGTTGTGGGTGTTGAAAACTCCACCGAAGGTATGGTGACCCGCTCGCTTGACTTGTTCTTGAATTCGCCCACCCATGTGATCGGCGAGGTTACCCTGCTGGTTCGTCACAACCTGTTGCGGCTGGAAAATTCGGTGGAGGGAATTGATGCTGTACTGGCCCATCCGCTGGCGCTGGCCCAGTGCCAGGCCTGGTTGTCCAAACACCTGCCCCACGCTGAGCGCCGGCCGGTATCCAGCAACGCTGAAGGGGCGAGACTGGCCACCACCAACGCTGCATGGGCCGGTTTGGCCAGCGAGCGGGCGGCAACCCAGTTTGGCTTGCACATTGCGGCGCACGCGATCCAGGACGACTCTTACAATCGCACCCGCTTCGCCATCATCTGCCTGCCACAAACGGCGGGAACGCCGCCGCCGTCGGTCAACGACTGCACCAGTCTGGTGGTGTCCGTACCCAACCGGCCGGGTGCTGTTCACGACCTTCTGGTTCCACTCAAGACGCATGGTGTGTCGATGACTCGTTTCGAATCACGACCGGCGCGCACCGGTCAGTGGGAGTACTATTTTTATATTGACATTCAGGGTCACCCCTCACAACCTCATGTCGCATTGGCTCTCAAGGACTTGCAAGGTCTTTGTGCGTTTTACAAAGTGCTCGGCACTTACCCGGTGGGCCAATAACATGCGCCCCCACGCTTGCATTCGTTTGCTGCCCACCGCGGGGGCACGAGACTCCCTGAGGGCGGCCCCTCGGGAGTCTTAATGTTTGAACAACTCGCCATCATTGGTTGTGGCTTGATGGGTGGCTCTTTTGCGCTTGCGCTCAAGCGGGCCGGACTCGTCAAGCGGGTAGTCGGCTACAGCAAGTCACCCTCCACCACAGAGCGTGCCCGCCAAATGGGAGTTATTGATGTGGAAGCTCCTTCTGCATTGCTGGCGGTGTCGGGTGCCGATATTGTCCTGATCGCGGTGCCGGTAGCTGCCACCGAGGCCACCTTCAAGGCTATCAAACACCTGGTGACGCCGCAGATGCTGGTGATGGACGTAGGCTCAACCAAGCGCGAGGTGATTGATGCCGGTCGCCGCGCGCTACGCGAGCAAATTGGTTCCTTTGTGCCAGCCCACCCAGTCGCCGGCAAGGAAGTGTCAGGTGTGGAACACGCAGATGCCGACCTCTACACCGGCAAGCAGGTGATTCTCACCCCGATCGAGCGCACTCTCACCGTTCAATTGCAAAAGGCGGTTGATGTCTGGTCGGCACTGGGTTGTCGGGTTGTCAAAATGTCGCCCGAGTCGCATGACGCAGCATTTGCCGCTGTCAGCCATCTGCCGCATCTGATTTCATTTGCCCTCATGAACGCCATTTCGGGGCAGCCTCACGGCAAAGACTTCCTTTCGTTGGCGGGTCCTGGTTTTCGGGATTTCACCCGAATCGCCGCCAGTGACTCCAAAGTGTGGCGTGACATCATGGTCTCCAACCGCGAAGAACTGTTGGCGCAGTCAAAAATTTTTCAGCGCCACCTGCAGGCGCTGGAGCTCTTGATTTCCAGCGGCAACGGCGAGGCTCTTGAAGGCTTGATTGACCAGGCCAGCCGCACCCGTGCCCACTGGCGAATCGCCCAGCATCAGAAATAATGTTTTCCAACGCGTTTCTTGATATTCCGCCCCTTGCCTCAGCGGGCGGCACCATCGCTCTGCCTGGCTCCAAAAGCATCTCGAACCGTTTGCTGTTGCTGTCCGCGCTGAGCCAGGGCACGACAAGCCTGCATGATGTGTTGGACTCCGACGACACACGTGTCATGCTCGACGCATTGCGGATATTGGGTTGTGGTGTGCGTCAAAGTGGCACAACCGTTGAACTAGACGGTCTCGGCGGCGAACCTCGCAATAAGAAAGCGGACTTGTTCATGGGCAATGCCGGCACCGCCATACGCCCGCTCACCGCCGCATTGGCAGTGATGGGAGGCGAGTATGAATTGCGAGGCGTCCCACGCATGCACGAGCGACCGATTGGCGACCTGGTCGATGCCTTGCGCCAATTGGGCTGTCAAATCGATTACCTGGGGCAGGACGGTTTTCCACCACTGCGGATTGGGCAGCCCACCTTGACGCTGCAAGGTCCGATTCGAGTGCGTGGCGACGTATCAAGCCAGTTTCTCACTGCACTATTGATGGCGCTGCCATTGGTGGCCAAAAAAGATATTGTGATCGAGGTGATGGGCGAACTGATCTCGCGGCCCTATATCGAAATCACGCTGAACCTGCTGGCACGCTTTGACATTCATATCGTTCACGAAGGCTGGCAACGTTTCACTATTCAGGCCGGCAGTCGGTTCAAGTCACCCGGGACGCTGCAGGTGGAAGCCGACGCCTCATCCGCGAGCTATTTCATAGCTGTTGGCGCCACCGCAGATGAAACGACAGGGCACGGCGGCATACGAATACAGGGCGTCGGTGCCGACTCGATCCAGGGCGACATCCGCTTTATCGATGCGGCGCAAATGATGGGAGCACAAGTGGCGAGCGGCCCCAACTGGCTTGTAGTGTCACGCGGCAGTTGGCCGCTCAAAGCAATCGATCTGGATTGCAACCACATCCCGGACGCGGCAATGACGCTGGCAGTAATGGCCTTGTATGCGAAAGGAACCACCACGTTGCGGAACATAGCCAGCTGGCGCGTCAAAGAAACCGACCGCATAGCCGCCATGGCCTGTGAGTTGCGCAAACTGGGCGCAACAGTGGAAGAAGGCGCGGACTTCATCCGCGTCACGCCTCCGGCTAACGCCAGCGACTGGAAGGCCGCCAGCATTCATACTTATGACGACCACCGAATGGCCATGTGTTTTTCGCTCGCCGCCTTCAACCCGGCTGGACTTCCAGTGCGAATTGAAGACCCGAAATGCGTGGCCAAGACTTTTCCCGACTACTTTGAGACGCTGTTTTCCCTGGTCCGAAGCCCGTTCGAAGCTATCCCTGTCATTTGCGTCGATGGCCCAACTGCCTCAGGCAAAGGCACGCTGGCGGCCGCGCTGGCAAAACGGTTAGGCTACCATTTTCTGGATTCCGGCTCGCTTTACCGCATCACAGCGCTGGCCGCCATGCAGGCCGGCCTGGCACTGACTAGCGCAGATGAACTAGCGATTGCGGAGCTGGTCCAAACCCTGTCCATCCGGTTTTCCCAAGGGCGAATCATGCTAGATGGCACCGATGTCAGTGACGCGATACGGACTGAAGAAGCGGGCATGAATGCTTCCAGTGTCTCAGCACTACCCAAGGTACGGCTGGCGCTGATAGATCTGCAACACGGTTTTCGCCAGCTACCCGGACTGGTGGCTGACGGGCGTGACATGGGAACTGTCATCTTTCCCCAGGCGCCTCTCAAGGTGTTTTTGACCGCCAGCGCCGAACAACGTGCTCTAAGACGCCATAAACAATTGATTTCAAAGGGAATTTCAGCTACACTCCCATCTCTTCGCGCCGATCTGGAAGTACGTGATAAACGGGACTCGTCCCGCAGCGTCGCACCTCTCAAACCAGCGCAAGACGCCCGGTTGCTGGACAACTCGGATTTGACGGTTGAAGAATCAGTCGATCTGGTGTTGGTTTGGTGGCAGGGCAAACAACCGTTCAGAGAAATTTGAACGGTTGCACCGGTCCATACCAGCCCTCTCGCGCAGCACATTGCGCATTGCTTGTGTGGTTCAACAAACTAACCCGCGGATAAAACCGTGAATTAACCTGCGGTTAACGCCGCATTGAAAAATGTCAGAATCTTTTGCCGCCCTATTTGAAGAGTCCTTGACACGCACCGAAATGCGTCCAGGCGAAGTTATCACTGCTGAAGTGGTACGTATCGAACACAGCTTTGTGGTTGTCAACGCTGGCCTCAAATCTGAAGCCTACGTGCCGCTGGAAGAATTCAAGAGCGACAAGGGCGAAATCGAGGTTCAGGTTGGCGACTTCGTGTCGGTGGCGATTGGTTCCATCGAAAACGGCTATGGCGACACAATCCTGTCGCGTGACACCGCCAAGCGTCTGGCGTCTTGGATGAGCCTGGAAAAAGCCCTGGAAACCGGCGAGTTTGTCACCGGCACCACCAGCGGCAAGGTCAAGGGTGGCCTGACCGTGCTGGTCAATGGCATCCGCGCCTTCCTGCCCGGCTCACTGGTTGACACCCGCCCCACCAAAGACCTGTCTCCGTACGAGAACAAGACCCTGGAATTCAAGGTCATCAAGCTCGACCGCAAGCGCAACAACGTCGTGCTGTCACGCCGCGCTGTGGTCGAAGCCAGCATGGGCGAAGAACGTGCCAAGTTGATGAACACGCTCAAGGAAGGTTCGGTGGTTCAGGGCGTTGTCAAGAACATCACCGAATACGGCGCATTTGTTGACCTGGGCGGCATCGATGGTTTGTTGCACATCACCGACATGGCATGGCGCCGTGTCCGTCACCCCAGCGAAGTGGTGACTGCAGGTCAGGAAATTACCGCCAAGATCCTGAAGTTTGACACCGAGAAAAACCGCGTGTCACTAGGTCTCAAGCAAATGGGTGACGACCCCTGGATGGGCGTCAACCGCCGCTATCCGCAAGGCACCCGCATGTTCGGCAAGATCACCAACATCGCCGACTATGGCGCGTTTGTGGAACTCGAACCCGGTATCGAAGGCCTGGTGCACGTGAGTGAGATGGACTGGACCAACAAGAATGTGGCACCCAGCAAGATCGTTGCTCTGGGTGACGAAGTCGAAGTCATGGTACTGGAAATCGACGAAGACAAGCGCCGCATCTCTCTGGGCATGAAGCAGTGCAAGGCCAATCCATGGCAGGAGTTTGCTCAAAACACCAAGCGAGGTGACCGCGTGAAGGGCCCGATCAAGTCAATCACCGACTTTGGTGTGTTTGTCGGTCTGGCCGCCGGTATCGATGGTTTGGTTCATCTGTCCGACCTGTCCTGGAACGAGGCTGGTGAAGCAGCCGTGCGAGAGTATAAAAAAGGCCAGGAAGTCGAAGCCCTGGTATTGGCCGTCGATGTCGACCGCGAGCGCATCTCGCTGGGCATCAAGCAATTGGATTCCGACCCTTTCACCACCTTTGCCACACTCAACGACAAAGGTCAGGTAGTCACCGGCAAAGTCAAGACGGTAGATGCCAAGGGCGCTGAAATTAATTTGGGCGATGACATCATCGGCTATCTGCGCGCCAGCGAAATCTCGCGCGACCGCGTGGAAGATGCACGCAACGTGCTCAAGGAGGGCGACGAGGTCACTGCTGTGGTGGTCAATGTGGATCGTAAGACCCGCAACATTCAACTTTCCATCAAGGCAAAAGATGCGGCCGATCAGAGCGAAGCCATGGCCACCTTGAGTCAAACTTCCGCTCGTGAAAATGCCGGCACCACCAGTCTGGGCGCATTACTGCGCGCCAAACTGGACAATAACGAAAAGTAAACACCGTGTTCGGGACAGACCAGGCGGCGCAGTCCAGATGCCCACTTGAGCAGTCCCAAACCGGCTAGTCAAAATGACACGCTCCGACCTTGTCGAGGAATTGGCCAACCGCTTTGGCCAATTGACCCACCGCGACGCCGAATTTGCCGTCAAGGCGATTCTTGACGCAATGAACGACGCGCTGGTACGTGGTGATCGAATTGAGATTCGGGGCTTCGGCAGTTTCTCCATCAATTACCGCCCCCCTCGCATTGGGCGCAATCCACGCAGTGGCGCCAGTGTGGCGGTTCCCGAGAAGCGCGTGCCGCACTTCAAACCTGGAAAGGCATTGCGTGAAGCGGTGGATCAGCGCACTGCCGAGCTTGGAGCCAAGCACAAAGTCTGACCGTTAGAATCGATTCGTCATTGGGGATATCAATGAAAAACCTCCTGTGGCTGCTTAAGTGGGCGCTTAAGGCGGCTATTTTTTTTACCTTGTTTGCCTTTGCCCTGAACAACCAGCAGGACACCACGGTGCATTTTTTCTTCGGCACCCAATGGCGTGCGCCGCAGGTGTTGGTGGTGCTGAGCGCTTTTGCAATTGGCGTCGGTGTCGGCGTATTGGGTATGGTGCCGCGCTGGTGGAGACATAGACGCGCTGCTACCGCAACGACCTTGACCAATGCAGACGTCGCCACATTACACCCGGCACTACACTCCCCGCATGGACTTTGACCTGAGCTGGATACTGCTGGGCTTACCGTTGGCTTTTGTGCTGGGCTGGTTCGCGTCGCGCTTTGATCTTCGCCAGTTGCGCATTGAAAATCATCAGGCACCCAAAGCCTATTTCAAGGGTCTGAACTTTTTACTCAATGAACAGCAGGACCAGGCGATTGACGCCTTCATTGAAGCAGTACAGAACGACCCGGACACCTCGGAATTGCATTTTGCGCTGGGCAATCTGTTCCGACGTCGTGGCGAGTATGAACGTGCAGTTCGTGTTCACGAACATCTGCTGTCGCGTGGCGATTTGACCCTGGCTGATCGTCAACGCGCGCAACATGCGTTGGCGTTGGACTATTTGAAGGCTGGCCTGCTGAACCATGCAGAAGCTGAGCTGCTCAAACTTGAAGGCACCCCATTTGAAGCTCAGGCTCGATTGGCGCTGTTGGCAAACTATGAGCGCAGTCGTGATTGGCTGCAAGCCGCACAAATCGCCCAAAAAATGGCCAACGCCAACCAAGGAAATTTTGACAATCGTCTGTCGCATTACCTGTGCGAGCAGGCTGCTGAGTATGTGGCTAACCAACAGTTCGATCAGGCTCTGTCTTTGCTGCAGGAAGCGACGCAGACAGCACCTGCGGCGCCGCGACCCAGCCTTGATCTGGCCAGACTTTGGGCCAGTCAGGGCAAGGCTGGCGATGCCTATGCCCTGCTCGAAAAGTCACTTCAAACTTCACCTTCGTCGACTCCCTTGATCGCCGGACCAATGGTCGAATATGCGATTGCCAGTGGCCACTCTTTTGAAGCACTTGAACTGGTCAAGACGAGTTACAACATGTCACCATCGCTGGATGTTCTGGATGCCATCGTGGCCCTGGAAGCCACTTTGACAAACCCATCCCCAGTGGCACGGGACTGGTACGTTCACCACCTGGAACGTGAACCCTCGTTGGTTGCCGCCGCCAAGTGGATTGCCGGAGAGAAGCTTGAGCACGAGCAGTTTCACTCACAGGTGCAACAGGCCCTGGACCATGCCGTCAAACCGCTGTTGCGCTATCGCTGTGCGGCATGCGGTTTCGAGGCCAAACAACACTTCTGGCAATGCCCTGGCTGCCAGGCATGGGACAGTTACCCAGCCCGCCGGGTTGAAGAGCTATGACCGCCCAAAAAAATTTAATGAACATTTCCAGGGAAGCTTTGTCCGGGGCACGCGTACTGGTTGTCGGCGACGTCATGCTGGACCGCTACTGGTACGGCGCTGTAGACCGCATCTCACCAGAGGCACCGGTTCCCATCGTCCGCATTACGCGCGAGGAAGAGCGCAATGGCGGCGCAGCCAACGTAGCCTACAACGTGGTCACCTTGGGCGCACAGTCGTCGCTGCTGACCGTGGTGGGCGAGGACGAAGCCAGCCATAAGCTGGAGGCACTGGTCGCCGGGACCGGCATCCAGACCTACTTTGGCCGTGACCCTGATCTGAAGACGACCGTCAAACTTCGGGTCATTGGTCGCCAGCAGCAGTTGTTGCGGCTTGATTTTGAAAACACCCCAAGGACCGAACTGCTGGCCTCGCAAACCGCCACTTTTACCAAATTGCTGGAAGTACATGATGCAGTTTTGTTTTCAGACTACGGGAAAGGTGGCCTCGCCCACGTGAGCGACATGATCGCGCGCGCCCGTGCCGCGGCGAAGCCGATCCTGATTGACCCCAAAGGCTCGGACTATTCGCGCTACAAACACGCCACTGTCATTACACCCAACCGCGCCGAATTGCAGCAAGTTGTGGGCCATTGGTTGGACGATTCTGAGTTGCAGACAAAAGTAGGTAATTTGCGTGAGCAACTTGACTTGATCGCGGTACTGCTGACACGCAGCGAAGAAGGCATGACACTTTTTGATGCGCAGGGTCTGCTGCATGTCGGCGCGCAAGCGCGCGAAGTGTTCGATGTGACGGGTGCCGGCGATACCGTCATCGCCACGATGGCGGCGATGGTGGCTGCAGGCATGACACTGCGGCAGGCGATGCCGTTGGCAAATCGTGCGGGCGGGCTGGTAGTGGGTAAATTTGGCACCGCAACGGTATCCTACGAGGAGTTATTCGCATGAACCGAATTGTCGTCACTGGTGCCGCTGGTTTTATTGGCAGCAACATCATCAAGGGACTCAACGAGCGCGGCATCGACGACATCATCGCCGTCGACGATCTGACGCAGGGCGACAAGTTTCTTAACCTGGCCGATTTACAGATTTCAGACTACGTGGATGCAGATGTGTTTTATGACACATTCGCCCAGGGAACTTATGGGCAGATCGAAGCGGTGTTTCATGAAGGCGCCTGCAGCGACACCATGGAAAGCAACGGCAAGTACATGCTGAATAACAATTACAGCACATCTGTCGGCTTGTTTCATGCTTGCCAGAAGCACCACACTCGTCTGTTGTACGCATCCAGTGCTGCCACTTATGGTGGCTCCAATACCTTCAGGGAAGCCCCGGCCTTTGAGCGACCTCTCAATGTATACGGCTATTCCAAGCTGCTATTTGACCAGCGCATGCGACGCGAGTGTGGTGTTGATTTTCAACGCTCAAGAGGCAACGATCAAGGCCAAGTAGTGGGCTTTCGTTACTTCAACGTCTATGGCCCGCGCGAACAGCACAAGGGTCGGATGGCCAGCGTCGCCTTTCACCAGTTCAACCAATTTTCGACTGAGGCAAAAGTCAAGTTGTTTGGTGAGTATGGTGGCTACGGCCCTGGTGCGCAAATGCGCGATTTCATTTTTATCGATGATGTGGTGGCGGTCAATCTCTGGTTCTTTGACCACCCCGGTCAGTCCGGCATATTTAACCTGGGAACCGGTCGGGCTCAGCCCTTCAACGACGTGGCCACTGCAGTGGTAAATGCAATGCGGGGCATCCAGGGTCTGGACGCACTGTCGCTGCAGTCCATGGTGTCAAACGGCCAGATCGACTACATCACCTTCCCGGATGCCCTGCGCGGCAAGTACCAATGTCACACGCAAGCCGACTTGACGGCTCTGCGTTCCACTGGTTGCGACCACCGGTTTGTTGATGTGTATACAGGAGTTTCGAAATACGTAAACTGGTTGGCCAGTAAACACTGAAGTGGGCAGTATTGATCAAGGTCGTGCGAGGATTCACCGACGACCAGTCAACCTTTTGGTAGAAATTTCGTTGTATTGCAAAGGATCCCCGAATATGCAACAGACCATTTTGTTTTCTATGGTCACATTCAGGAGTAAGTCATGCTAAAGAAAATTCTCACCCTACTTGTCATGCTGTACGCTACTGCTTGCTTTGCGGCAGTCGATGTAAACAAGGCCAACGCCGCTGAACTCGATAGCATCAAAGGGATCGGTCCGGCCATCTCGACCAGAATTCTTGACGAACGCAAGAAAAGCAACTTCAAGGACTGGAGCGATTTCATCTCCCGCGTCAAAGGGGTTGGTGAAAGCAATGCGGCCAAGTTTTCAGGCCAGGGCCTGACCGTTAACGGCGCCACCTTCAAAAGTGCAACCCTGGCACCAACGGCAAAGAAAGACGACAAGGCAGAGCCAGCCAAACCGACCGCCAGTGCCGCGAAAAAGTAGATCAGTTTTGCCTCAGAGCGTCACCCAACGACTTGACGCATTCAGCTCAGGCGCGCAGCTATCTACAAATTAGATCGAAGAGTGACTTAGCCGTTCAGGCGCGACCTATGATGCAGGCGGTGGCCATCAGTTCTTCTAGCAATGCAAGCGATACACGCCCCGACACTGTATAAGGGTTCAGCTCGGGCTTTTCAGCGTACTTAAGCAAAATGGAGGCGTTAATTTTCGACATATTGACCTGCCCCATGGTCCAGCCACCGAAACGGCGCTCCGGTATCTCTTCGTAGTGCAACAGCACAACCTCGTGGTGGCGGGGGTCCTTCTGAATGTGTCCATAAAGCTCACTCACTGCCATGCGTCCGCCCTCGATGGCCTGAAGAAAAATGCCACCGCCATAGCAAAGAATCCCGGTAATCCCACACTCGGGGTTGTGTTGACGGGACTGGGTCAGGATAGCCTCAATAGCGTCAGAACTACAGTCAATTGCACGGCTGGCGTAAAGTAAGCGAACCAACATAATCAGCCTTTCTTCGGGATAAGCGACAGAAATTCACGACGCAGGTTGGGGTCTTTGAGAAAGCTGCCTCGCATGACCGAATTGATCATCTTGCTTTCCATGTCCTTGACGCCACGCCAGCCCATGCAAAAGTGAGTAGCCTCCATCACGATAGCCAGCCCGTCCGGCTGGGTTTTCTGCTGAATCAGATCGGCCAGTTGCACCACCGCCTCCTCTTGGATCTGCGGTCGACCCATGACCCACTCGGCCAGTCGCGCATATTTGGACAAACCAATAACATTGGTGTGTTCGTTGGGCAGCACGCCAATCCAGATCTGTCCGATCACCGGGCATAGATGGTGACTGCAGGCGCTACGCACCGTGATGGGACCAACGATCATCAACTCGTTAAGGTGCTCGGCATTGGGAAATTCGGTGATGGTTGGGGCGCTGACGTAACGACCACGAAAAACCTCGTTGAGGTACATCTTGGCGACACGACGCGCTGTCTGGTCGGTGTTGTGATCGCGCTCGGTGTCTATTACCAGGCTGCTCAGCACGCCCTGCATCTTTTCCTCCACTTCATCCAGCAGGCGCTCAAGTTCTCCCGGTTCGATAAATTCAGAAATGTTGTCGTTCGCATTGAAACGCTTGCGTGCCGCCACCAAGCGTTCCCGGATTTTGACGGATACGGGAGTGCCCTCGTCGGCATCAAGTGGATTCATAGTACTCTGGGTTTTCATTAACACCAGAAGATAATACCAGCGTTTTAGCGACTGAGGTTCAGGCCACCTGTTCTTGCCACTTAGGCCTGGATAGCTATTGGATTAGTAGCGTTTTCCATTGAGGAACAGCAGGATACGCATCATGGCAAACGCGACGCGGTCCAAAAAGCGCTGAAGCCACGGTCGGTTAGCGTAAACGGCCGGGTCGACAAGCGTGCCATGCTGATCGATGGCATGCTCAAGTTGCGCGCGCAATTCCTGTGCGAAAGAAACATCGTCTACTACCACATTGGCCTCACGCGCGAGCAATAAACTCAAGGGGTCCAGATTGGAAGATCCGACCGTCGCCCAGTGACTGTCGATTACTGCGACCTTGGCATGATGAAAACCAACCGAATATTCGTAAATCTCCACGCCCACCGCCAGCAATGCACCGTAAACTGGACGGGTAGCGTGGTACTGCATGAAATATTCATAGCGTCCCTGAAGCAGCAATCGAACTCTCACCCCGCGGCGAGCAGCGTAAATCAACCCTTTGCGCAGTTTGCGACCCGGCAAAAAATACGCATTGGCGATGATGATTTCTTCCCGCGCAGTGCCAATGGCTTGTCGGTAGGCACGTTCAATCCGGGAGCGATTACGCAGGTTGTCGCGCAGCACGAGTTGGGCATTTGTGTTGTGATCAGCACAGTCAGAAAATAGCGCACCTTTGCCCGGTTCCGACCGGACCTGCAAGGTCAGCGTCACCGCTTCCTGCACCGCTCGCCAGGCGGCCGGAAGATCACTGCGGCGCACCTTGGTGGCGGCCTGCAGACGCCACCAGAACTGTGTCAGCGCCTCGTGCATCGCCTGTACCAGTGGGCCTGTCACTCGCACCGCAAAATCAAAACGCGGTGAATCCAGGACGCCATAGTTGGGGTCGTAATAATCGTCCAATACGTTGATGCCACCACAAAAGGCCACCACGCCATCCACCACACACAGCTTTCTGTGCAAACGCCGCCAGCGACTCGGAATGAACACTCCCAATCGCCCCAGCGGGGAAAAAATGCGCCACTCGACGCCCGCCGCACCGAAGCGCGTCACCCACTCAAGCGGCAGGCTGGGTGTGCCCACCCCGTCAACAACCAAATACACGGCTACGCCTCGCTGCGCAGCCCGCTCCAACGCTGCAGCCACCAACTCGCCGGCAGCCTTGACACTGAATATGTAGGTCTCCATCCGCACTTCATGGACACTGTTGTCAATGTCTTGCACCAACGCTGGAAAAAATGTCTGCCCACTTTGCAGGAGCTGGACCCGATGGCCCGGTTGGAGTTGATGCATCGGTGGATTGAAGAGTTGACGAAATTGCTGGCAACAGTACCGCTACTGTGTGTTGCGCAAGCTTTCTGCTTCAGGAAGCGCAAACTCGGCAATCAATGGCAAGTGATCCGACATGCGCCACCAGATACGCCCACGGGGCACATGAACTCCTAGCGGCTTCAGACCTCTGGAATAGATGTAGTCCAGTTGCACCAGAGGCAATCGCGCCGGGAATGTGGCTTGGTGTTCTCCTTTGAACGCTCTTAAATTGCTTGCTTCGAAGGCCCGCTGCACAGCCGCACCCCAGTCATTGAAGTCTCCGGCCACCAAAAGCGGTGCTGTCAGTGGCACTTCACGTTCAATAAATCCTTGCAACTGCGTCACCTGGCGGGTGCGACTGGCGCGAATCAGTCCCAGGTGAACTACAACGATATGCACGGAACGTCCATGTACCAGCACTTCCACATGCAGCAGACCACGTTGCTCAAAACGGTGATCGGAAATGTCCTCGTGCTGATGTGCCACCACCGGCCAGCGCGACAGCAAGGCGTTGCCATGTTCGCCATGTCGTGTGAGAGCATTGGTTCGATACACCGCCTCGTAACCTTCCGGAGCAAGAAAATCGGCCTGCGGCATGTCGGGCCAGCGCGTAAAGTATTCCTCTTCACGCCGATGCAATTTACGCACTTCCTGCAAACACACGATGTCCGCATCGAGTTGTTCGACCGCATGACCAAGGTTGTGGATCTCCAGCCTGCGACGCGGACCGATACCCTGCACCCCTTTGTGAATGTTATAGGTTGCCACCCGCACAACATTCATGGTTGTACCCTCAATGCCGCGAAGTTTGGCAGCATCAATATGGCCTCCGCGTTAGACGGGGAAAGGCAAAGTCCTGCTGCCTGCCGATAAGGCAACCACTGGTAGGCCGTATGTTCGATCGGAGACAAGCAGATCTGTGTTTCAACCGGCACCCGTAACCCAAATAAATGCTCGGTGTTGCGTGTCACACCGGGTGCATAGCGGTGCAGCCAGCGAGGATAAATGTCATAGACGTTCTCCAGTTCCCAATCGCGCAGGTTGCGCTCCAGCGGAGAATCGAGCGCGCACTCAATTCCTGTTTCTTCGCGCACCTCGCGCGCCGCCGTTTCCGAATAGGATTCCACCAGAGTGTTTTTGCTGCCGCTAACAGACTGCCAAAAGTCAATAGTGTCAGCTCGTTTTATCAGCAGCACATCCAGCACCGGCGTGTAAATCACCACCAGTACGGATTGGGGAATTTTGTAGCCAATAGCCATAAAAAGGGACGCAATTCATGCGCCCTTTCATTCTGCCTGAATCTATATTCAGGACTCGATCAGGTGGACTTTGCAAGTTCCGGCGTACGCAGCCTGATGTGCAGTTCACGCAACTGTTTTTCATCAACCGAAGAAGGTGCTTGTGTAAGCAGACACTGGGCGCGTTGCGTCTTGGGAAAAGCGATCACGTCACGAATCGACTCGGCACCGGTCATCAAAGTGACGATGCGATCCAGACCAAAGGCAAGGCCCCCGTGGGGTGGAGCAC
>JANXLW010000278.1 GCA_025354965.1 Betaproteobacteria bacterium | reverse complement strand
ACCGATCATGATGACATCCGGGGCCTGACGCAAAGCATTTTTCAGGGCTATTTCTTGTGACTCGGTGTCAAAGCCGACCTCACGCTGATTGACCACCGAGCGCTTGTTTTTGAACAGGTACTCGATTGGGTCTTCAATCGTCAGAATGTGACCCGGAACGTTTTCGTTGCGGTGGTCCAGCATGGAGGCCAGCGTTGTGCTTTTGCCCATGCCTGTGGCGCCCACCATCAAAATCAGGCCGCGCTTTTCCATGATCAGCTCAGTCAGGATAGGCGGTAGCGACAAGGCCGATAGCGGAGGAATTTCGTTGGTGATGTAACGAATGACGGCTGCGATTGATCCGCGCTGGCGCATGGCGCTTAGCCGATAGCGGCCGACCCCTTCGAGGGGAAAGCCCAGGTTCAATTCGCCTTTTTCGTCCAGTTCGGCCATCCGTTCGGGCGAAATTACTTCGGCCAGTAAATTGCGCGGTGCGTCAGCGGGCAGTGACTGGCTGTTGATTGGCACGCATTGACCGTTGATGCGAATGAGCGCAGGCGAATGGGCCGACAGATAAATGTCTGAGGCTTTTTTCTCGCTCATCAAGCGCAGGATGCGCTCCATATTGCTCATTCAGTTATCTCCGGATTTTTCTTGATCAGTCGCGCAGCAAGTCGTTTAAGCTGGTTTTTGCGCGGGTTTGCGCGTCCACCCGCTTAACGATGATGGCGGCGTACAGGCTGTAGCGGCCATTGTCCTTAGGTAGTGTGCCGCTGATGACGACTGAGCCTGAGGGCACGCGGCCGTAGGTGATTTCACCCGTGGCGCGGTCATAAATCGGGGTGCTTTGACCGATGTACACGCCCATGGAGAGCACCGAGTTTTCTTCAATCACCACGCCTTCAACCACTTCAGAGCGCGCGCCGATGAAGCAGTTGTCTTCGATGATGGTCGGCCCGGCCTGCACCGGTTCCAGCACGCCGCCAATGCCCACGCCGCCGGACAGGTGAACGTGTTTGCCGATCTGGGCGCAACTGCCGACGGTGGCCCAGGTGTCCACCATGGTGCCTTCGTCCACATAGGCGCCAATGTTGACGTAGGACGGCATGAGGATCGCACCTTTGGCGATGAAGCTGCCGCGCCGGGCGACGGCGGGAGGCACCACCCGCACGCCGGTGGCTTTCATCTGGGCTTCGTCCAGGTGCGCAAATTTGGTCTGCACTTTGTCGTAAAAGCCAAGATCGCCGGCGCGCATGACGACGTTGTCTTTGAGGCGAAAGCTCAGCAACACAGCCTTTTTGATCCACTGGTGCACCGTCCACTGGCCAACGCCCTGGCGAGTGGCCACGCGCAGGCGACCGCTGTTGAGTTCGCTGATCACGTGTTCTACCGCGTCTGTCAGTTCTTTTGGCGCGTTGGCGATGGTGATATGGGCCCGGTTGTCCCAGGCGGCGTCGATGAGGGTTTGCAGTTGTTGTGTCATGGGGGTCAAGTCTTGGGGGGTTTTGAAAGTTGAAATTTGGAACGGTCTAGTCGGGAGCAGTCGGGGCTGAGTCAAACCCTGGATTGGCAAAATTGGACGATGCGTCTGGCGGCTTCCAGGCATTCGGCGGTTTCCGCCACCAGCGCCATGCGGATTCGACCCGCGCCAGGGTTGTGGCCATTGAAGTGTCGCGCCAGGTAGGAGCCGGGCAGCACGGTCACATTGTAATTTGCATACAGGTCGCGGGCGAAGGCCTCGTCATTGCCGCCTTTGACAGCGGCCCACAGGTAAAACGCAGCGTCCGGCAGGGCCACATCCAGCACACTTGTCAGCACCGGCGTAAGCTCTGCAAACTTCTGGCGGTACAGCTGGCGGTTGGCGACCACATGCGCCTCGTCGCCCCAGGCTACCATGCTGGCCTGTTGCACCACCGGGCTCATGGCGCTGCCGTGATAGGTGCGGTACAACAAAAATTGCTGGATGATGGCGGCGTCGCCCGCAACAAAACCGCTGCGCAGACCGGGCACATTGCTGCGTTTGGACAGGCTGGTCAGCGCGATCAGGTTTTTGAAGTCCTGGATGCCAAGTTGGGCTGCTGCCTGCAGCCCGCCCAAAGGCGGTTCTTCGCGGAAATAAATTTCGCTGTAACACTCGTCTGACGCCACCACAAAGCCGTGTTTTGTGCTCAGGTCAAACAGCTTTTTCCACTCGGGCAGCGGCATCACTGCACCCGTCGGATTACCGGGTGAGCAGACAAAAACCAGCTGGGTGCGGGCCCAAACCGCGTCGGGCACGCAGTCCCAGTCCGGCGCAAAGTTTTTGGCGGGCATGGCCGGCACAAACCAGGGCTGTGCGCCCGACAGAATCGCCGCACCTTCGTAGATTTGGTAGAACGGATTTGGGCAAATGACCAAGGGTTTGGCACCGCCCACCAGGGTGGGGTCAATGACCGTTTGAGCCAGCGCAAACAGCGCCTCGCGAGAGCCATTGACGGGCAGGGTTTGCGTGGCGGCGTCCACGGTCAACCCATACCGCCGCGCCAGCCAGCCAGCAAAGGCCTGCCTGAGCTTGATATCGCCCGCCGTGGCGGGGTAGGCCGCCAAACCACTTGGCGTGGCCCTGCCGGCGTCATCTAGCGCGTCCAGAATGAAGGGTGGCGTGGCGTGTTTGGGTTCACCAATGCCCAGGCTGATGGGGCGGTAAGCGGGGTTGGGCGTGATGCCCGCAAACAGTTGGCGCAGGCGCTCGAAGGGGTAGGGCTGAAGGGCAGACAGTAAGGGATTCATGCTGACACGAAAGGCAAGGGAGGATTAAGCCTTCGATTATCCCGCGCCTCCCCTGCGGGATTGCCACCTATTTTTTCTTGGCCTGGGCTTTAACGGCAGGGGGTTCTTCTTTGACCACCGGCGGGCTGCCGATCACGCCTTTAAGCGGGCACACCTTGAAGGCCGGGCATTTTTCGCAACTGGACACAATGGCGATGGGACAGAGGGTCATTTTGGGCTCCAACGGTGGTTTGAAGGCTCCGAGTATGCGCCTGTAGGCGTTGATGGCGCCTCGTGATGACGCC
>JANXLW010000268.1 GCA_025354965.1 Betaproteobacteria bacterium | reverse complement strand
CCAATTGCCGACGGCAGATCGCGACCAACGTTGAGGCACGCCAGTTCAATCTCCAGCTTGAAGTTGTCCACCAAGATGCCAGCAACGCGGTTTTGAAGGTGCCCGGTTGGAGGATGACTCGACCGGTTAGGGAGTACAAGTCGAGCAGGAGTTCCAAGTTTCGACCGGATACTCGTGTCATGTCGTGCATTCATGTACACCATGGTCAAGAGCCGCATCTTTACGTTCATCTGGCCGCGCGCTAAGACGATGAGCTCGCCTGGTCCAACAAAATGGCTTTGCTCAAGCTCTTTGCCCAAAGGGCATAACCAAGCGGACCTGGGTGGAAGCCATCAACCGCCATGCCACCCGAGACCGCCTCCGGTAGTGGCCAGTGCAATTTGCGCTTCGTCTGTGCAGACAGTGCCACCTCCAACTGCCGATTCATTTCAAGAGCCCATCGACCCAGGAACCAGCGCAGTGGCTGAGGTAAAGCAGTGAAAGCATGCATTGGAGGCAGGGCACTGTGTATCAAAAGCCGCGGCCCAAAGCGCGTCTGAATGACCTTTGCAAGTTGGTTTTGCCATTGCATCCATTGCGACGGTGACCGCAGGCCGGTGACGTCATTGACGCCGATGGACAGTACCACCACATCAAACTTTTCGGCGCGGGTTTCCTCCAGCAGTTCGACCAAGCCCGGGGAATCCAGACCATTGATGGCAACTAATCGCCACTCAACGGTGAAGTGTGGTAGAGCTCCTAAAGCTGCGGCGCCACGGTCGCTGACAAATCCCGCGTTCACCCAAAGGGCCGGCAGCAGAAGCGCAGCGTTTTCCAGCGTGTTTATGTGGATGCGATAGGCGCGCTCAAACGTTTCATGACCAGTCACGGCGGGTGCCTTGATGCCATAACAGCCCCTGGCGCGACCGACGTTGATGCCGGTAAAGAGCATCATTAGGCAAATCAGCAATGTAATGAGCGAAGTTAGCGGGAATGCGGTCAAAGAAATGTCCAGCGGATGTGCCCGATGGCGGTACTGTATTTGAAAAGTGCACGACTTGGCGACAATGGCTCTGGTGTGCGGCAACAAAGCGACTGGCCTGGCGTGAATTGATTAGCAATGCCTTGATTCTTTCAAAATGCCCACAGTCAGAGCAGCCATGCTTCACTTGCTGCCCAACTGCATCCACAAATACGCAAATTCCAGTCCCATTAGGTTAGCTCGCTGTTCATTGTCAGCCGCTCCACCATGACCGCCTTCAATATTTTCAAAATACAAAACGTCGTGCCCCTGTGCTTGCATACGAGCCACCATCTTTCGCGCATGCGCCGGGTGCACGCGGTCGTCCTTGGTGCTGGTATTGAAGAAGACTCGTGGGTACCGGACGTCTTTCTGCACATTTTGATAGGGACTGTAGCGACTTATGAACTCCCACTCGTCAGCTTTGTCAGGGTCGCCATACTCAGCCATCCAACTGTTTCCGGCCAATAGCTTGTGGTAGCGCTTCATGTCGAGCAGCGGCACTTGGCAAACCACCGCATTGAAGAGCTCGGGCCGTTGCACGAAGGTGGCACCCACCAGCAGGCCACCATTGCTCCCACCCATGATGCCAAGGTGTTTGGGTTGCGTTATCTTTCGTGCTACCAAGTCTTCAGCTACCGCGATAAAGTCGTCATAGCTATTCTGTTTCTTGGCCTTGATGGCGGCCCGATGCCAGACAGGACCGAATTCGCCCCCACCGCGTATGTTGGCCAAAACAAAGACACCACCCTTGGCGAGCCAATTGCTGCCCCATGAGCCGCTGTACCAGGGCTGCTCACTTATCTGAAACCCTCCATAACCATAAAGCAATGTTGGATTGGTACCGTCGCCCTTAACCGGGCGGGGTGATACTACAAAGTAGGGCACGGACGTCACGTCCGGGCTTTTCGCAAACAGCTGTTGCACAGTCATACCAGTCGAGTCGTACCGTTGCGGTAACTGTTTCAGGATTTGGCGGTCATCACCGCCAGCGTGACCAAGCATCAGCGTGTCAGGTGTCAGAAAGTCGCGGTAGGTTAATACGTACTCATCCCCGAACGGGTCGTCGTCAAGGGAAGAGTCGTACAAAGTATTCACACTGAGGGTGCCGTTTTCTGGCATTTTGACGGCACGACTGCTCCACTGTCCTTTGACCTGGGTCCATTCAACCAATCGGCTTTTGACGTTGTCCATGACATCCACAAAAACATGATTTCTAGAGAAATCGAAACCCGCAAGCGAGACGGTTGTCGAGGGCTCGAAGAGAACCGTGAACTCGCGCCTGCCAGTCATGTAGTCGTCCAATTTTGTCAGCAGCAATGAGCCGGCTTTATATACGGTGTTGGCGACCGTCCAGTCACTACGCAAACTTATTGAAGCCCACTGATTGTGAACAGCGAATGTCGCGTCAGTCGGTCTGTCAATCCTGACAAGTCGCCCATGGTCCAGAAAGAAGGATTCACTGTTGTAAAAGTCAATGCCTCTGCCCACCATCACCCATTTGTGGTACCTGGCTTGACTGGACGCAGCAAAGGCATAGACATCCTCCTCCTTGGCCTCGTAAACGGTCGACGCTGCCGTCAATGGTGTCCCGCGCGTCCATTGTTTGATGATGCGCGGGTAGCCCGATTTCGTCATGCTGCCGGGACCAAAGTCCGTCCCCACCAGTAGCGTGTCCTTGTCTATCCAGGCCACCTCTGACTTCGCTTCTGGCAGTTCAAATCCCCCTGCTGTGAACTGCTTTGTCCTCAGGTCAAACTCCCGCACAACTTTGGCATCAGACCCTCCTCGTGAAAGCGAGAGCAAGCAGCGTTGATAAGTCGGACCCAGGCATTCAGCTCTACCCCAGACCCAACTCTCATTCTCGGCCTTGCCCAGAGCGTCGATGTCTAAAACTGTTTCCCAATTGGGAGTAGGCCGTTTGTAGTCGGCCAAGGTGGTTCGGCGCCATAGACCGCGTTGGTGCGCTTCATCGGTCCACAGGTTGTAGACAAAATCACCGAAGCGTTCAAAGTAAGGAATCTTGTCCTTGCTGTTCAATATTTCCAGTACTTTGGCGCGCGCGGGCTCAAACTCCGGCCTGGCTTTGAGTACACCGGCAGACACAGCGTTGTGCTCACGTACCCAGTTTAAGGGCGCTTCACCAAGTACGTCTTCCAGCCAAAGGTAGTTGTCTGCGCCTGATGCGGAGGAATTTGATTGGATAGTCACAATAGAGGTGGTTGAATCGGATTGGGCTGCCGCGATAGCTAAGGTTCCGCCTTGTTCGGCCACCAACAAGCCATTCGCACAGGCAGTCAGTAACAATGTAGCGGATGCGAGGAAATAGTTGATGCGCATGGCGAATGGTGAATCAGGGCGTGTATCGTAAGCGCGCGGCGAACCCATCTTGAAAGCTGATCGATAACGCGGCAGTCTTGGAGCTTTCCAAGGAGACCGAAAGTTATGACGAGCAAGAAGTTCAACCGAGAGCAAATGCAGCACTGCCTGGATGTGCTCAACCAGATGGAGCAAAGCGGGCTGAGCACGCAAGATTTTGCGCAAACCCAAGGGGTGACCTACGCCCAGCTCAGAGCCTGGCAATCCCATGCCCCGCGCTGGCGGGCGCAACTGGCCGATGGCGCGTACGTGGCGCCTGCACGACGCAGGCCCGGTAATGGGACTGGGTTTGTCCAGGCCAATGTAGGCCACGTGCAAAAGCCCATGGCCAATGGCGGCCTCACCCTCCAAACCGACTCCCCGCCCAGCGTGCGCATCGACTGCAGCCATGGCGCGCGCAGTGTCGTACTGCACTGGCCCAGCGAGGCGGCGCAGCAATGCGCGCAATGGCTCAAGGCGTATTTGGCATGATCCGCATCGACGCCATCTGGCTTGCCTTGGGCGCAAGTGACCTGCGCGCTGGCATGGACACCTTGCTGGCCCGCGTGGTGCGCGAGATCGACGGTGGGGCGCGCATCCACACTGCCTACGTCTTTGCCAACCGGGGCACCACCCGCCTCAAAGTGCTGGTGTATGACGGTGCGGGCCTGTGGCTATGCAACCGGCGCCTGCAGCAGGGCCGCTTTGTCTGGCCCAACGGGGACAACGCAGACGCTGCGCTGAGCATCACCCCGGCGCAATGGGACTGGCTCATCGTTGGGGCACCCTGGCAACATTTAAGCGCCCAGAAAAAGATCACCGTGGTCTGAAACGATACTGGTTTTGCAGGCCATCTCAAGGGGCAATTTGCCCCTTGATTTATGCGCTATTTCAACCTCATTTCGCCCCTATTTTTTGCCCCCTGTCCATTGGAGAAAGTCCTTATTGCCTCGCGCGCGTGCGCGAGGCACAATTAGCCTCATGCTCGATGTCGCCGACCTACTTGAACTCGACACCCTCAGTGGTGAATCAGCCAAGCAGCACGCCCGCAAACTGATCGAGCGTCTGGGTGCACAGCTCACCAGCAGCGAAGCCAAGCTCAAGTTCGAGCAAGCCAAAAACCAGGCCCTCAGCATCGAGGTGATGCGCTTGAAACAGTGGCGCTTTGGCTCTTCGAGCGAAAGCATGGACAGCACACAGGCCCAACTCTTTGATGCCAAGATCGAGCACACGCTGATCGAAGAGTTCAAGGCTGAAGACCGGGCTGCCGATGCGACCCGCAAGCCACCAGCAGTCAAACGTCAGGCCAAACGCCAGCCACTGCCCGCGCAGTTGGAGCGTATCGAGCACCACTACGAGATCGACCCTGCTGTGTGCGCCCTGGGGCATGCCTTAAAGCGCATTGGCGAGGAAATCAGTGAGCAGCTCGACTGCGTGCCAGCGCAGTTCTTTGTGCACCGTCACATTCGCGGCAAATACACCTGCGCCTGCTGCCAAACCGTGGTGGCCGCTGCGATGCCAGCGCAGATCATCGACAAAGGCGTCCCGGCTGCGGGTCTGCTGGCGCAAGTGATCATTGCCAAGTTTGATGATCATTTGCCGCTGTTTCGCCAGGAAGAGATTTACCAGCGCTCTGGCGTATTTGTGCCTCGCTCAAGCATGGCGGGCTGGATGGGACAGTGTGGCGTGCGCCTTGAGCCCTTGGGGCAGGCACTGTGCCAGCATTTGCTCAATCAGGGTGTGCTGCACGGGGACGAGACCCCGGTCAAGTTGCTGCAACCGGGCTTGGGCAAAACCCATCAGGCCTACATGTGGGCCTGGCGCACCAGTGATTTGTGCACCAGCGAGCGCGCTGTTGTGTACGACTTTGCCAAAAGTCGTGCCGGTGAGCATGCGCGGCGCATGTTGCAAGACTTCTGTGGCACGTTGGTGGTGGATGATTATTCGGGCTACAAGGCGTTGTTCCAGGCGGGCAAGGTGCAAGAGGCCGGGTGTTGGGCCCATGCGAGACGCAAGTTCTTTGAGGCTCACAAGCTCAATCGCAGCGAGATTGCCAAACTGGCCTTGGACTGGATCGGCAAGCTCTATGAGGTTGAGCGTGACGTCAAAGAATTGGACGACCCGCAGCGCCTGGCGATCAGACAGGCGCGCAGTAAACCGTTGCTGGAAGAATTCAAGGCGTGGCTGATGAATCAACGCCTGCAATTGGTCAATGCCGATGTCACGGCCAAGGCGATTGACTACACGCTCAAGCGCTGGGATGCGTTGATCGTGCACGTCACCGATGCGCGCGTGCCGGTGGATAACAATGCGGTCGAAAACATGATGCGCCCGATTGCTTTGGGGCGCAAAAATTGGCTATTCATCGGCTCCCAGCAAGCCGGTGAGCGTGCGGCCACGCTGATCAGCTTGATCGAGTCGGCCAAACTTAACGGCCACGATGCTTGGGCCTATCTCAAAGACGTGCTGACCAAGCTGCCGACCTGGCCCAACTCACGACTGGCGGAGTTGCTGCCGCACCGCTGGGTTGCCCCTGTCCTTACTTGATCGTTTACACGCGGTCAACATGGGTTGGCCGCGCGCTTACGGTGTAACCCAGCGCGAGATCGATGGAGAGGTCTTCCAGCCCTTTTTCAAGTTCGAAAGAACTCAGCGACAGCACGACGGGCAGTATGCCGGGGTGGCGCGTCTGCAGCATGCCTGCGAAACGCGTCACAATGGGCATCGCTGTGGGCACCGCGCCGATGCGCAATGACCCGCGCGGAAGATGGGTCTCGCTGCGCAGCTCTTGCTCCAGAATGGCGCGCTCATGCATCATGATCTGAGCTGTAGCCAATACATGTTCACCCTCAGGCGTCAGGCCGGCATAGCTGCGGTCACGCTTGACAATGACCACATTGAACTCTCTCTCCAGCGCGCGCAGGGCATTGGACAGCGCGGGTTGTGTGATGTGGCACGCCTGCGCGGCGCGGCCGAAATGCCGGTGCTCGTTGAGCGCCACCAAATAGCGCAAGGAAGACAGCAGGTTCATGCCACGTTGTACGCCGGCAAGGTGCTGAGCCGTC
>JANXLW010000205.1 GCA_025354965.1 Betaproteobacteria bacterium | reverse complement strand
GGCTGACCCGTGACGTCGTCACCCCCAATGCTGCGTTATGGGAGCGCGAGCGCCGCATTGGCCACGAAGGTGTTTTGGCGGCGGTGGCCATTGGCCTTACCCGGCTTCAGGTGCCGGTCAGCCAGGGCGGGCTGGGCCTGTCTTTTTCCTGCAAGGCCAGGCTGGCCGACGTCCTGGCGGCTGGTGATTTTGGCTTCGCCATGTCGCTGCTCAATACCCAGAACGCCGCCGCCAAACTTGCCAAAGATGCAAGCGCGGACATCGCTGAACGGTATCTGCCAGACCTCATCGCAGGCCGACGCCTTGGCTGCACCGCACTGACCGAGCCTGGTGCCGGATCGGACTTCGCGGCCATCACCACCCTGGCAACGCCATGCCAAGGGGGCTGGAGAATCAACGGTGCCAAAGCCTGGATCACCAATGCAGCGCAAGCCGATGTGGTGATTTTGTATGCGCAGACGCAGGCCGACGCGGGCGGTCGTGGCATTGCCTGCTTCGTCGTCGACGGCACCAGGCCAGGCTTTGTGCGTGAGCCCGCCTTTCAGCTCGGCGGGCAACACACCATCGGCACCGGTGGCTTCAGGCTTGACAATTACCTGGCGCAGGCAGGCGAAATGATCCATCCGCCAGGGCAGGCGTTCAAGGCTGCCTTGACCTCCATCAACGGCGCGCGCACCTACATTGCGGCCATGTGTTGTGGCATGACCGGTGAAGCGCTGCGCGTGGCCAGCGCGTTCGGCGAGACGCGCCACAGCTTTGGCAAAGTACTGGCAGACCATCAAGGCTGGCGCTGGCGTCTGGCAGAAGCCGCCAGTGAACTTGCCGCGTGCCGGTTGATGGTTGAGCACAGTGCAGCACTGATCGACGCCCGTGCCGATGCCCAACTGGCAGCCGCTCAAACCAAGTTGTTGGCCACCCGCATGGCCGAGAGGCAACTGCCCATCCTGGCCCAGGCCATGGGCGCAGAAGGCCTGCGCGAGCAGTATCCGTTTGCCCGGCACCTGATGGGCGCGCGCGTGGCCGGGTTTGTCGACGGCTCAACCGAGATGTTGCTGGAGCGCATCGGTGCTGTGATGCGGGCCTGACCCGCGCCACAATCGCCCATCAACCGCCGACCTACCTGGAGATTCCCATGAAGCCGCTTCTGATCCCGCTGATGGCCTTGTTCGCAGTCGTCGCTGCCTTGTCGCCCGTCATGGCGCAAACCGACAGCAAGCCGGTGCGCCTGGTCATCCCGTTCACGCCGGGTGGCGCGCAGGACGTCATTGGCCGGTATGTGGGGGACCGGCTAGCCAAGCTGCGGGGCAGTCCGGTGGTGGTCGAAAACAAGGCGGGTGCCGGCGGCGAACTCGCGGCCGACGCAGTGGCCAAAGCGTCGGCCGACGGCTCGGTGTTGCTGCTGGCCACGGGCGGTGCCATCAACATTGCGCCGCTGCTGAACCCCAAACTGCCCTACGACCCCAAGCGTGATCTGGTTCCGATTGCGATGATTGCCGACACACCGATGACGATTGCGGTTCGCACCGAAAGCCCGTACAAGACGCTGGCCGATGTGCTTCGCGACGCCAAAAGCAAACCGGGCCTGATCGCCTTCGCCTCAACCGGCAATGCCACGCTGTCGCACCTGACGGGTGAACTGCTGGCGCAGGCGGCTGGGGTCAAACTTCTGCATGTGCCGTATCGCGGCGCGGCACCGGCCATCACTGATTTGATGGGCGGGCAAGTGCCATTGATCGTGACCAGCGTGGCCTCGATCAACCCCATGGTCGAAGGCGGCAAGGCCCGGGTTCTGGGCACCTTCACCCAGAGCCGCCTGCCGAATCTGGGCAACCCGCCCACCGTGGCCGAGGCCACCGGTTTGCCCGGCATGGACCTGCCAATCTGGGTCGGCATCATGGCGCCGGCAAAAACGCCCCAGGACCGGGTTGAAAAACTCTCCAGTGAATTGAATGGCCTGTGCAAACTGCCGGAAACCCAAGCCTATTTCGCAAGCCTGGGCGCCATCGTGGCTTGCGGCGGCCATGCCGCTTTTGCCAGCATGCTGGCACAGGACAGTGCGCGCTGGGCGCAGGTCATCCACAAGGGTGGCATCAAGCTTGACTGAAGCGCCGATGCGAACCTACCGCGTTGGCATCGCCGGCGCCGGGGCCATTGCCCTGGCCAGCGCCGCATGCTTGAACGCTGCCGGACATGATGTCGCGTTGTGGTCACCGCGTGGCCTGGGTGCAGATGCCTTGCGCACCGAACCCCTGCAGGCGCTTGGCGTATTCCAGATGTCGGCGCGGGTTCGCATTGTGAACGATGCCGAGCAGTTGTGTGCCGGCGCCGATGTGCTGCTGCTTGCGCTGCCCGTCAACGCCCACCGGCGTGTGATGAACAGCCTGCTGCCATCCTTACGGGATGGCCAGGTGGTGATCGTCAGCGCGATGGGCTCTTTGTCGTCGCTGTACCTGTTCGAGCGTGCGCAGCAAATGGGCCGACGCCTGACCGTGGCCAGCTTTGGCACCACGGTGCTCACAGCGCGGCGCGAATCTGCCACCCAGGTCCGTGTGATGGCGCGGCGCACAAGGGTCGGCGTGTCGGCTCTGCCATCAGCACAGGTCGAGGCCATGGTCTCGTTGTGCACGGCTTTGTTTGGTGGTGGATTTGAAGCCCAGGCCAACGCCCTGGCCAGCGCGCTCACCAATACCAACCCGATTGCCCACGTACCGTTGGCGCTGTTCAACTGGACCCGAATCGAGCGCGGCGAGGCCTGGCCGCAGTACCACTACATGACGCCGCGTGTCTCGGCCGTCATCGAACAGCTCGATGGTGAACGGCAAGCGCTGGCCCGAGCCTTTGGCCTGCAGGTCCGCACGCTGGCGGAACACTTCGCACAGTCGTTTGGGACGACTTCCCAAGGCTTGGCAGACATCGCCGCCGAACTGCATGCCAAACGCGGCGGCCCGCCAGGACCCACTGATCTTCAGACACGTTATCTGACCGAAGACATTCCTTTTGGCCTGGTGTTTTGCGTGGCGTTGGGTGAGATGGCCGGTGTGGCCATGCCGGCAACCCGCGCCATGATCGACGCTGCGAGCCTGGTGTCCGGTCACGATTTCAGGCAAGACAACGATTTGTTGTCGTCTTTGGGCCTGGCGCAGGAAACCATTCTGGGCCTGCTCAAGCGTGTGGACGCGTCGGTCTGAGCGTGTTGATGCAGCTCAGGTGCTGTCTGCC
Source organism: Betaproteobacteria bacterium (assembly GCA_025354965.1). Classification (GTDB taxonomy): domain Bacteria; phylum Pseudomonadota; class Gammaproteobacteria; order Burkholderiales; family Burkholderiaceae_C; genus Rhodoferax. The sequence continues at coordinate 308 of JANXLW010000205.1, read as the reverse complement.
GCAGGCGGGTACACGGGTTCACCCAAGTTCAGCATCAGCCGGTTGGCCCAGGCAAACAAGGCCACGGCGTGGATCAGGTCTAGTATCTCCAGTGACGACAAGCCCACCTGTTTGAGTGCCTGGATGTTTTGAGCGCAAACTGCGGCCGGGTTCAGCGTCAGCTCAGTCGAGAACTTGACAATCGCCTTTTCACGCGCTGTGGTTCCAGCCGTCTTCGCGTCGGCAAACACCTGCTCGATCACATCGGCGCGCTTGGCCAGTTGCTCAAAGCGCTGCGCATGCACCGACGCGCAATAGACGCAGCCGTT
>JANXLW010000202.1 GCA_025354965.1 Betaproteobacteria bacterium | reverse complement strand
CATCAAAACTTGCGTCACGCGGTGCGTTCATGGTTTACCTCTTAGCTTCCAGTCATTCAAATATGCAATGGCTCGTTCAATATCGCGGCTTTGGTCGCTCTTGTCGCCACCACACAGCAGCAGTACCAGCACGGGGCCTTGTCTGCTCAGGTACACCCTGTAGCCTGGTCCAACGTCAATCTTCAACTCCTGCACGCCATCTCGAAGAGGCTTGCAATGCCCCAAATTGCCGTCCATCAACCGTATCAGCCGCACCTTAATTTGCGCACGTGCCCGAGCGTCCTTCAAGTCGTCAATCCATTGGGTCAGCGGTGCTTGGTCTTGCAGGTCTTTGTAATATCGTATTTCCATAATGGTATCTTAAACAATACTATACAGCAACAGCACGAAGTGCATTGACAGCGCGCAGCGCACCCGGCGCTGCCTTGGCATCAAACACAATCCCCGCCTGCTCCAAAATCCAAGCCTCGATGCGCTCATGGTGAAGCCGCAGCAGTTCCAGCGGGCGCACGGTGTAATGCTTTTCAGCGGTAGCACTGGGTTTGTGCCCCTGAATCTGCGCCACCACGCCCACCGGCACTTCCAGCCATTCGGTCAGGCTCTTGAATGACCGGCGAAGGCCATGCAAGGTCAACCCTTCCAGACCAGCGGCTTTGCAGGCGCGGGTTTGCGGGTTGTTGGGTTCCGTCAGGCAGCGGGTGGCGCTGGTAGGGCTAGAAAATACCCAGGGGTTGGCAATCTGTCTGCCGGTTTTGGGTTCCGTCATGGTTCGCCGGGGCAGAGCGGCCAGCAGGTGCAGCAGGTACGGCGTGGCCGGAATCTCGCGGGTGCCTTCCATCTTGTCCCGAATGCTGATGCCCTTCCATTGCGTGTTGACATCTTCCCAACGCAGCGCCAGCACTTCGCCGGGACGGGCACCAGTCAGCAGCATCATCTGAATGCAGGCCGAAATGACCGGGTTTTGAAGTTGCTGCACGGCGGCAAACCACGCGGCCAACTGGCCTTTTTGTAGCACGTCCTTTTTGGTACCAGCTTTGCCCAATGCCTCACGTGCCTTCTTCGTCTTGGCCGGGTTTTTGGCGGGCAACAGGCTGGCATAGGCGGGCTGTTCCGCGCACCAGGTCAGAAACACGGTGAGCAGTCGCCATGTAAGGCGGGCGGATGATGGGCGGGTCAAGCCTTCCTTCGCCGCCCATGCTTCAATCGTGGGCTGATCAAGGTCACACAAGGCCAGCGGCATCAAAGCGGCCAGCGGCATCAAAGCGGCCAGCGGCCGCGGCTGGGTCAGCTTCTTCCCACCACCACGTCGCCCAGACGGCAAGCCACCGGGTTTGGCTTTGTCGACATGGTCGCGGTCATGCAGGTCGCCCCAGTGCGGGCGGCGCCGGCAATGTAGGTGGCCCACACCTCGCCCACGGTGAGCGCGGTTAGCTTGTTGGCCTCCGCTTGGGCGGCGGCGTTGGCTTCCCGTTCGGCTCGGTGGGCCAGCGCGTCACGTTTAAGGTCGCGGGGGGTCTTTGCCATCGTCAATCAGGCGTTGTAGGGCGCGTGCTTTGTCGCGTGCCTGCTTAATGGTCCAAGCGCCGGGGTTGCCGATGGTCAGACGCAGGTCTTTGCCTTGGTACACGCGCTGGAACACATAGGCCGGATTTCCGGCGGGCGTGGTGCGCAGCCCAAGCCCGGCGGCGATTGCGTCCCACATGAACGCTTGCGCTTTGTCGGCGGGGCAAATGAACGCTGAAACCCGGCCAGCGGTGAAGGCGATTTTTGCCATGCTGATCCCCAAAAGTCTTACATCCTGACGATGTAAGACGGTTACGAGACCTCGGAAGTCAAACCGTCCTGCTGTGGCTTACATCTCAGGATGTAAAGGTGGATGTAAGACTATTTTCCGAAAATAGACCTATTTCAATCAATATTCCGCTGGTTGTAACACCAGTATAAATTTTGTAAGTTCTTGATTTATATAGATTGTGCCACACCAATCAATATTGGCAAACACTATAATGTCAGGATTATGATCCTGTTGTCGTGGGTTCGAGCCCCATCAGCCACCCCATACAAGACAAAAGAGCCTGCTATCTAATTGGTAGCAGGCTTTTTTGCCGTTGGTCGGTGGCTCGGCCTATTGCGTGGTGGTCTGCTCCAGCGGCTGCGCTGGCGGCCGCTCGATCTTGAACTGAACCTTGAAGCGTTCCTTCAGCAGGTTGAAATACGCCATGCTTTCAGCGTTGGCCCACCATTGCGTGTACTGGTTGCGCTCCTGCGTGGCCACCTGCGGCGTGGGCGGCTCACGCGGAACAATCTTGCTGACCTTGACGACTGCGTAGCCTGCCGCGCCGAGGTCAACGCCTGCCCAGGCCGGCAGCGCGCCGGGGTCGGCCCGCAGCGCGGCCTCGATCACGGCCGTGGGCTGCTTCTGCGCATCCTGGCGTGAAACCACCAGTGCCGGGGACAGGCTGGCAGAGGCGGGACTTGCCTTCCACGCCGCAAGCTTCAAGGCACCTTCTTTTCGTGCGAGCTCGGCGCCACGGGCCGCGACGACGCGTTCGCGCACGCGGTCTTTCACTTCGGCGAACGGCAGCGTGCGTGCCGCCGCGTATTGAGTGATGCGCCCGGCCGCCAGTTGGCTGGGCCCTGTTTCGACAGCTTCGGTGTTGCGCTTCTTCTCGACACTGTCAGGTGCAAACAGTGCGCTGAGGAATTTGGGATTGGCCAGCACGCCGGTGGCACCGGTCGCCGGCTGGCGGGTGACGTTGGCCGCCGTGTGGATCTCGAGCTTCAGCTTGTCGGCGACGGGCTTGAGGCTGTCGGCCTGCTCGTAAACGCTATTGCTGAAGGTATCAGCACTCTCCGCAAATTTTCGTTGCGCCAGCTGCTTCTTCATCTCGGATTCCAGTTCAGGCTTCATTTCTTCGAAGCTGCGCTGCTTGGGCGCCTTGATATCGGTCAGCTTGATGATGTGAAAGCCGAATTCGGATTCGACCAGATCGCTGATCTCACCCTTCTTCATCGCGAAAACAGCATCCTCGAACGGCTTGGTCATTGCCCCGCGTGCAAAAAAGTCCAGATCGCCGCCATTGGGCGCAGAGCCGGGGTCTTCGGAGTTTTTCTTCGCCACGGCGGCAAAGCTGTCGGGCTGCTTTTTCACCTCGGCCAACAATGTCTGTGCTTTGGCTTTCGCCTTGTCGTGCTCTGCGGCGGGCGCCGATTTGGGAACGGAGACCAGGATATGGCTGGCGCGCCGCTCTTCGGCTCCGCTGCCGCGCGACGCGTTCTGTTCGTAGTAGGTCTTCAAGTCCTGCTCATTCACGGGCAGGCCTTTCTTCACGGCATCGAGGTCGAGCACCACATATTCGATGCTGGCCTGCTCAGGCGCCTGGAACATGCCCGGGTTGCCTTTGTAGAACGACTCGAGCTCCGCGTTGGTGGGTGTGACCTTGCCCAGGTATTCGGCGGTGCTGAACAGGGCCACCTGGATCTCGCGCCGCTCGAACACGGCATTGAGCGCGACGTTGGCCTGCGAGGCTGGTGCAAAGGCGGTGCCACCTACGCCCGCGATCACCTGGCGCGCCGACAGGTCGGCACGCACCTGGGACTCGTACATTTCAGGCGACATGCCCTGCGCCCCCACCAACTGACGATAGCGCGCCATGTCGAGCCTGCCATCGGGCCCTCGCAGCGAAGCGATCATCGGATCCTGCCTGAGCGCACTCTCGAGCCGTTGGTCGCTGATGATGAGTTTTGACTGGTCCGCGGCAGCAGCCAGCACCCGGTCACGCACCAGGGTCTCCAGCGTGTTGTAACGCGCCTCTGGCGCATCGAGCAGCTTGGGGTCGAGCGTGGGCATCTGCTGGCGCATCCGGTCGATCTCCCGCTTATGTGCGGCATCAAGCTCCGAGCGCAGGA
>JANXLW010000198.1 GCA_025354965.1 Betaproteobacteria bacterium | reverse complement strand
CACGGCTGGGGGCTGGATTCTTCTGAATCATTGTCGCAGGGTTTTGACCGCTGAATCGTTCGTGGGCTAGCATGAAAGTGAAAACCGCTGAAACCACAGCCACAACGCGGTCGGCTTGGGCTGCGCTTTTTTTGGTCGTCTTGGCATGAATCGCTTTGATTTCATTGCGCTCAATCGCAGACAACCTTTTGCCCTTGATGCCGTCCAGATAGAGCCGCAGCAAATCCTTGTAATCCCGCTTGGTCTTGTCGCTGATTGCAGAGCCATCCCGTTTGCGCTTACGTTCAAGGAAGTCGTCAAACGCTTCACCGAATGTCAGTTCAGCTTTCACCGCGCGCTTCACAGCCGCCGGGTTTTCTCCCTTGGCGAACTCCCCGAGTACCTTGCCTGCTTCATTGCGGGCTTGCTCGCATGTCATGTCTGGAAATGTCCCGAGCTTGAGCCAGACCATTGCGCCGCCCATTCGCTTGACCACGTAGAAGGCGCGCACCCCGGTGTGCGTCATGCGCATTGCCAACTTTGGTGTTTCGGTGTCATAGATCACCTGGCGCTTACCCGCAGCGGGGGCAACCAGCCCGGCCAGCAGGGTCTTGGTGAGCTTTTGATGATTTGCAGTAGCCACGGTGTCCACCTTTCCGTTTTTGGGCTAGCACCGGGCTAGCACTGGGCTAGCAAACAGGGGATGATTTCGTAAAACTTCATGCTAGCCCGTTAAGGCTATTATGCCGCTTTCATTGGGACAATAGGGATTTATTAAGGTTCATTAATTAGTGGGTCTATGTATCCCTGCTCATTCGTAATGAGAAGGTCGTGTGTTCGATTCATCTCTCCGGCACCAATAGATTCAAGGGTTTGCTGTTATGAAAGTAATAGCAAACTCTTTCCGTTTGGTGTAGTTGTAGGCAATGTCGTTGGTATTGCACCCCTCCCCGGCGCACCGGAAATTTCGCACATGGACCGCGCAGTTTGGCGGTGCCCTGTCCCCTTGCGTGTCAAGGTGAGGGTTTTTACGCGGTTTGATGGCTGATCAAACGGGTGATACTGGCCTTGAGGCGCTTGAAAGGCCTATCCATCCATGAAACTTTTCTCCTTATTCCTTCTAAAGGTCTTGAGCGCACTCGGCCTGATGTACTCGATAGGGGTGCCGGTCGCCGACGCCGCCGACGCCGCTGTTGCGCCGGCTGTAACTCCGGGAGCGGTCCGCGCTGCGCCGACTTCGGCCGAGTTGATGCGCACTGTTTATCTCGGGCTCGTGCGGGCCATGCCCTGACGATTCCCTCCGGAGTGGTGCTCGGTCCGCTCTCGGGCAAGGATCAGCCGGGCCACGCCATCAGGCCCGACATTGAAGTGCCGAATCCGAGCATCGAAGAACTTTTAAGCGGCCGCGACCGGCAGTTGGACACGGCTCGGGCAGTCGCACAACCCGACCCATCAAGCCCGCACCGCCCTTAGCCTCAAGGAGAACTCCTGCAAGGCCGCAATGCCGCTCGCCTCCGCGCTATGGCACCAGGCCTGCAGGTCAGCCGCCAGTTGCTCACGGGTGTGTGAGCGGTTGAGCCAGAGTTGGCGCAACTCTTCGCGCATCAGCACCATTTTGTCCAGCACCGGCGATGCAGCTCGGGCCAACGCCAATTTGGCAACTGCGGCTGCCGGTACTCTGTCTTCATCGCGGTGCAGCCAGCGCCGGGCGACTGTGATGACAGACGCATCAGCGCTGCGTGATTTCATGGCCTGTAGCTCGTCCCTGAACGCTCGACGCATATCCTTTGCATAGGAAGCCATGATTTCATAGCGGTTGGAGATCAGCGCTTCCAGCGTCTTCTCGTCCGCCACCGGACGCACATCACCAAAAGCCAGCTTCGGCGGCGTCTTCTTGACTGTTGCCAGACCAGCCTTTTGCAGCAGACTGATGTACATCCAGCCAATGTCGAACTCATACGGTTTGACCGACAGCTTGGCTGACGTCGGGTAGGTGTGATGGTTGTTGTGCAGTTCTTCACCAGCAATGATGATGCCCCACGGCGAAATATTGGTGCTGGCATCAGGTACCTCAAAATTGCGATAACCCCAGTAGTGCCCAGCGCCGTTGATGATGCCGGCCGCCATGATGGGCGTCCAGACCATTTGCACCGCCCATACCGTCAAACCGGCAGCACCAAACAGTACCAAATCAATCAGCAGCAGCAAACTCACCCCCTGCCATGAAAACCGGGTGTACAGATTGCGCTCAAGCCAGTCACTGGGTGTGCCGTGTCCAAAGCGGGTCATGGTTTCCTTGTTTGCGGCCTCAGCCCGGTACAACTCATAGCCTTGCAGCAACACGGTTTTGATGCCATACACATGCGGGCTGTGCGGATCCTCCGCCTGCTCGCACTTGGCATGGTGTTTGCGGTGAATGGATGTCCACTCTTTAGTCACCTGGCCGGTGGTTAACCAGAGCCAGAAGCGAAAAAAATGCGAAGCAACAGGATGCAAATCCAACGCACGGTGCGCCTGATGGCGGTGCAGGAAAACCGTCACACTGATCATGGTGACATGGGTCGCAATCAGAGTGAACCACACGATTTGCCACCACGCCAACTGCCAAACTCCATGCGACAACCAATCAAGCAGTGAGCTCGATGATGCCCAATCAGGTAGCAACATATTTTTTTGGGCTCTCTCTTCAAGTTACAAGGTAAATCAGACTTTTTCCCAAACAGCGGCAAAAAATCCATCGGTCTGGTGGCGATGCGGCCACAGTCGCAAGTAGCGTAGCCCATTGTCGCCTCCACTGCACAATTTGGACGCGGCTTCAAGCTTCAAACCCGCCAGAATATCACCTGCATCCAGTGGTGCGAAATCATGGTTGGCCTCGGTAAAAGCCTGTGCGATGGCCTCGTTTTCCTGCACCATCATGCTGCACGTTGCATACACCAGGCGCCCGCCGGGTTTAAGCAAGCGCGCCGCGCTATGCAGGATGGCAGTTTGCGTCACGGTCAGCTCGATCACTGACTGAAGGTTTTGCCGCCACTTGAGATCCGGGTTGCGCCGCAAAGTTCCCAGACCCGAACACGGCGCGTCTACCAACACTCTATCAATCTTGCCCGACAGACGCTTGATGCGATCATCGCGCTCATGGGCGATGGCCGCCGGATGCACGTTGGACAATCCACTGCGCGCCAGACGCGGCTTCAAGGCGTCCAGGCGATGGGCCGAAGTATCAAAAGCGTACAAGCGACCGGTGCTGCGCATGCCCGCCCCGATAGCCAGTGTCTTGCCACCGGCGCCGGCGCAAAAATCGACCACCATCTCACCGCGCTTGGCGTCCAGCAGCATGGCCAGCAGTTGCGAGCCTTCGTCCTGCACCTCAAACGCACCGCGAACAAACGCCTCCAGCTTGTTCAAAGTTGGCTTGCCGGCAATGCGCAGACCCCAAGGCGAGTAAGGTGTGGGCAGCGCCTTGATACCGGCCTGCGCAAGTTCCTTTTGCACATCGGCACGCTTCGCATTCAAAGCATTGACACGCAAATCGAGTCCGGCGCCCAGATTCAGACTCTCCGCCAATGGCCAGAACTCAGCCCCCAATTGGTCTTTGAGCGGCTGCACCAGCCACTCTGGCAGGTTGTGCCGATGGCGCTCCATCAAATCGGCCACATTGATCTTTTCGCATTGATCGAGCCAGTTTTTCTCCTGCTCACTCAAAGCACTGCGCAAATAATCACCTGGGCCGTAAAAACCCAGAATCGCCAGCCGTCGCTCTTTGGAACCGCTGCCGGAAGGCGCGCAGTGGTCAAACAGCAGCTTCTTGCGCAAGACGGAATAAACCGTGCCAGACAGAGTGGCGCGTTCACGTGGCCCGAGGCCCCGGTTGTCGCGGAAAAATTTAGCGACGATGGCATCGGTCGGGTGATCGAATTTGAGAGTGAGCCGAACGAGTTCTGAGCAGACGTCAAGCAAGGCTTTTGGATGCATAGAGAAAGATTGTCCCATGACTGACTCAGCGAGGCGTCAGCACGCCGCTTACTTGCAGGACAAGAGCTGTATTTACAAGTCTTCACCGCGGGGCTGCAGAAAATACATGTGATGCCTGCACAATCCACAGTAGAAGCACGCGCGCCGCACTTAAATAACGATGACCTCACAAGAATTCAAGTCCCCCGGGTCCTGTCGGCGTTCCACTCCCGCCGGCGCATTGGCCATGGCGCTGTGTATCTTCATTGGCGCTTGCTCATCCTGGTCGCCCGGCATGCAGAAAGGGCCAGATGTCGTGGTACCCACGGCCTGGTCCACCACACTGTCTGGCGACGGCGCAGCGATCACGGTGACTCCAACTCCACTGGTGCAGTGGTGGCAACGATTCAACGACCCGCTACTGAGCACACTGGTCACACGCGCCTTGCAGGCCAACACGACGGTCCGGTCCGCTCAGGCAGCGCTACAGCAATCACGTGCTGTGCGCGACATCCAGAGCGCGGGCCTGCTGCCCGGCGTGTCGGCCTCTGGATCGGCACAGCGCGGCCGCTCGGGTGGTAACGACGCCAGCAACAGTTTCAAAGCAGGACTGGACGCCAGTTGGGAACCCGACGTGTTTGGCGGCAAACACAGTGCGCTGAACGCAGCCGAGGCCGATGCACAGGCGGCACAAGCGTCTCTGTCAGATATTCAGGTTTCAGTGGCCGCAGAAGTAGCGCTGGCCTACATCCAGTTGCGCGGCCAGCAGGCGCAACTGATGATTGCCCGCAACAATCTGGAGAGCCAACTGGAAACCCAGCAAATCACCGACTGGCGCGCCCAGGCCGGCTTGATCACGTCGCTGGAAGTGGAACAGGCTCGCACTGCCAGCGAACAAACCAGCGCCCAGATTCCCACTCTGCAAGCCAACATCGAGAAGACCAGTCACAGCTTGGCCGTCTTGACTGGTCAAGCGCCGGCCTCACTGCAAGCGCTGTTGAAAGAACCGCTTGCCATACCGCAAGCGGCTGAAAATTTGGCGCTTGACATCCCGGCGCAAACCCTGCGCCAACGCCCGGATGTGCGCGCCGCGGAACTGCGTGTGCAGTCGGCCCTGCAGCGCGTTTCTGCGGCAGACGCAGCGCGCTATCCAGGGTTTTCCATCAGCGGCTCTATCGGCCTGAACGCACTGACACTGGGCGCTCTGACCAACGGAGCGTCAATAGCCAGTGCTTTGCTGGGTAGTGTTTCCGTTCCACTGTTTGATGGCGGTGCTGCCCGGGCTCAGGTGCGGGCCCAAGAGGCGGCGCTGGAGCAAGCCCGCTCCAGTTACCAATCGGTGGTGCTGACCGCTTTGAAAGATGTAGAGGACGCGCTGGTCTCACTGGCCGGAGATCGCACGCGCCTGACTCACCTGAAAGGCGCTGCCACGGCGGCCAGCAATGCTGCCCTGCTGGCACAGAACCGCTACAGCAGTGGCTTGATTGACTTCCAGACTGTGCTGCAAACCCAGCGCACGCTGCTGACGACCCAGGACAGTGTGGCCAGCACCACGGCAGACATCGGCACCGACCACGTGCGCCTGTACAAGGCACTGGGTGGCGGCTGGAATTGACTGCAACCCAAATTTTGAGAACATATCATGACCTCCCAAGCCACTACCAGCGAACCCCTCACAAACTCTGACCTGCAAACCATACTGGATGAGGCGCCAGCGCAGGTGTGGTGGCGCCGCCCTGTTTGGTGGATAGTTGTTGGACTGGTCGTATTGGTTGGAGCAGGACTTTATTTCTGGCAAATCAGCGCCAGAAGCAATGCCGCCCCGGTCTACGTCACCGAGGCAGTGAACCGCGGCAACCTGACTCTCACCGTAGCCGCCAACGGCACATTGCAGCCAACCCGTTCCGTCAGCATTGGCAGTGAGCTGTCCGGCACCGTGCTGCGCGTGCTGGTGGATGTCAACGACAAAGTCAAGAAAGGGCAGGTGCTGCTGGAACTGGATACCGCCAAACTGAACGATCAGGTAGCACGCTCGCGCGCTGCACTCAGTTCCGCCAATGCCAAAGTAGCGCTGACCCTGGCCACTGTCAAAGAAGCGCAGGGCAACCTGGCGCGGCTCGAAGAGGTAGCGCGCTTGTCGGGTGGCAAGGTGCCGTCCAAGGCAGAATTGGACACTGGGCGGGCTACGCTGGAACGCGCCCAGGCAGACGAGTTAAGCGCTCGCGCCAATGTGACGGACGCGCAAGCCGCGTTGTCGACCGATCAGACCAATCTCTCCAAAGCCTCGATTCGCTCCCCTACCGATGGTGTAGTACTAACGCGAACAGTTGATCCGGGTAACGCCGTCGCAGCATCTTTGCAGGCCGTCACGCTGTTTACCTTGGCTGAGGACTTGAGCCAACTCAGACTGCAGGTCAATGTGGACGAGGCCGACGTGGGTTCGGTCAAAGTGGGCCAAAAAGCCAGCTTTACGGTCAGTGCCTATCCGTCGCGCAAGTACCCGGCAACCATCACCCGGGTGGCCTATGGTTCTACCACCACCGACAACGTGGTGACCTATGTGACCTACCTTGAAGTCGACAATGTCGACCTCAGCCTGCGCCCCGGCATGACCGCCTCTGCCACCATCACATCGACTGAGCGGCGCGACGTGCTGCTGGTGCCCAACACAGCGCTGCGCTTCACACCATCACAGACCAGTGGCAGTGCCGGTGCGGCCAGTGCCGGAGGCGGCATCATGTCCAGTCTGATGCCGCGCATGCCGCGCAGCGGTGCGCGCAAAACGGCGGGCGGCAGCGGTACGTCGCGACAGGTCTGGGTGCTAAAGGGCGGTGCGGCAGTGGCCGTCGGCGTGACACCCGGCATCAGCGACGGCCGCATGACCGAAATCACTGCCGGTGAACTGCAGGCCGGGATGCTGGTCATTACCGATCAACGCGCTAGCGGGACTGCGCCGTGACGGAGACCCCTCTGATCGCACTCAAGCGTGTGACCAAAGTGTATGGTCGAGGGTCCACCGCCTTGAGCGCGCTCAAAGGGGTGGACCTGACTATTCAGGCCGGCGACTTTGTCGCCATCATGGGTCCCAGCGGCTCGGGCAAATCCACCGCCATGAATACGCTGGGCTGTCTGGACACACCCACCACCGGCGAATATCTATTCAACGGCGTTCACGTTGAGACATTGTCGCGCGATCAGCGCGCCCGCTTGCGCCGGCGCTTTCTGGGTTTTGTCTTTCAGGGCTTTAATTTATTGGCGCGCACTTCGGCGCAGGAAAACGTCGAGTTGCCGCTGCTCTACCGGGGCGAATCGGCGGCAGCCCGCCACACGGCAGCTGCCAAAGCGCTCGCTTCCGTGGGCTTGGCCGGCTGGGAACATCACACACCGGCCGAGCTATCGGGCGGACAACAGCAGCGCGTGGCTATTGCGCGCGCCATCGTCACCGAACCCGCTGTCCTGCTGGCGGACGAGCCGACCGGCAATCTGGACACGCAGCGCAGCCGAGAAATCATGGAGTTGTTGTGGGGTCTGAATGTAGACCACGGCATCACCGTGCTGATGGTGACGCATGAGGCCGACATGGCGGCTTATGCCAAACGCATCGTGCGCTTTGTCGACGGTGTGGTGGAGAGCGACCAACCCAATCCCAATCCAACAGGTCTGCGCAAGTCGGTCGCAGTTGCTGAAGCGCAAGCAACGCAGACGGTAGGGAGCGCTTGATGTTGCTCAACACCTTGCTGCTCGCCCTGCGCTCCATTCGGCGCAACCTGCTGCGCTCCTTTCTGACAATTTTGGGTATCGTGATTGGTGTCAGTGCCGTCATCACCATGGTGACGCTGGGCAACGGCGCCACGCTGGCGGTGCAAAATCAGATTTCGAGCCTGGGTACCAACCTGCTGCAAGTGCGCCCCGGCCAGCGTATGGGCGGCGGCAGCGGCGGCGCACCGTCGTTCAAGGAGAGTGACGCCGACGCCATTGCCACGCAGATCGGCGGCATTGCAGCGGTGGCACCCGAGGCGCGCACCGGCGCCACCCTGGTCGCCTATGGCCGCAACTGGGCCAGCAGCATCATCGGCAGTAGCAATGCCTGGCTGACCACGGGCAACTGGAAGCTGGCCGACGGGCGGGAGTTTTCTGACGACGAACTGCGCGCCGGTGCGGCGGTGTGCCTGATTGGTGAGACCGTGCGACGCGAACTATTTGGTACACGAGCAGTGGTCGGCGAACAACTGCGTGTGAAGCAGATCTCCTGCGAAGTAGTGGGCGTACTGGCCTCCAAGGGCCAGGGCAGTTTCGGCAACGATCAGGATGACGTAGTACTGGTGCCGATCAAGACGTTGCAGCGCCGCATCACCGGC
>JANXLW010000170.1 GCA_025354965.1 Betaproteobacteria bacterium | reverse complement strand
CCCTTGTCCAAGTCTTGACCGGTCACGCCCTCGACACCTCACCAAACGTTATAGAGCGGCAAAAGAGATGCACTTTCATGTAAGGTGGCCTCGTCCACCTCATACCAAAAGAAGATTGGTGCTGACCTGGAGGGGTCCACCATGGGTTTTCGTTTTCGGAAAAGCATCAAGCTGCTTCCTGGCGTTCGCATCAACCTGAGTAAATCGGGCATCAGCACCTCGATCGGCAAACCAGGCGCGACCATCAACCTGAGTGAACGAGGGGTGCGCGGGACCGTAGGCATTCCGGGGACCGGCCTTTCATACTCGGAGAGACTCAACTCCAACGCCGCGCCGCACCCAGCTCGGCCGGCTGCCGGGATGGGCTTTGGTGCCCTGCTGGGTTGGTCGCTGCTTGGCCTTGTCGTGGCGATCTTCTTCCTTGGCCTGCTGGGCGTGATCTAGTTGCGCCTGCGCCTGGGCACAGGTGCCCCCAAAATTTCGCACTTGATGCCCATTTGTGCCCCCATTTTTCTGATTCATGCCCCCAAATGTGCCCCCATATGCCCCCGGAATGTGGCATACTTCGACGCACCTTAGCGCACTACGTACAGCATGTTTCAGAGGGAAAAATAAAAAAGCCGGAAGGCTTTGAACTCTTCCGGCTTCTGATTTGGTCCCGCCGACAGGAATCGAACCTGTATTTCACGCTTAGGAGGCATGCGCACTATCCATTGTGCTACGGCGAGAAGGCGTTGCATTGTAAGGCTGACGGCCCGTCAACTCAGTCGTAGCGCAGGGTAAAAATCAGGTCAACAGCGCTTTGCTCGCCGGTCTGTGCGCGCAGGGTGAAGCGACGCGACAGGTCATAGAAAACGTAGAACGTGCCCAAGGTACCGGCCAGACTGCGCTCGTAGGCGACGTAGAAGTTGCGCGAGACGCGCTTGCCCAGCGTGACGGCGGCGCTGGTGGTGCTGCCATCGGCGTTGCTGGCGGCAACGCCGCGCACCGACAACTCGTCCAGGCCAAGTGATTGCGCCAAACTGCCTGACAGACTCTTGCCATTGCCGCCAAGCAGTGCCAGTGCCGCCTGCTGCAGCATGGCCGCCTCGGCGCCACCGTTGGCGGCCGAGCGTCCGAGCACCAGCCAGGCCAGTTTGTCGGCGTCCGGCAGGTCGGGTTCGGCGTACAGCCGCACTACCGGCGACAGTGCGGTACCGCTGATCTGCACACCGACGCGCTGCTGCAGGTTGGGACGTATCGCCAGAATGTCGAGCGCCGGGTTGTCATAGGGCCCCCTGAAGCGCAGCACGCCGTCTTCAATGTCCAACCACTGGCCATAGGCTTTGTAGGTGCCCTGCACGGTGCGCAACTGGCCGCTAAGCTGCGGCGCCAAAGCGTGCTGAGGTGTACTGCGCAGTTCCAGCGTGCCCGCCAGATGGGTCAGCAGGCCGCGCCCGCGCACCTCAAAGTTTTGTCCGAGATCGAGTGTGATGGCAACATCGGTTGTCACGCGTCGGTCGACACCCGAGGTCGCGGACATGGGTGCAGACACGGCGTGCGCCTGACTGTCGTCGGGGGCTCGCACAAGTACATCGTGGCCCAGTTGCGGCGCCGTATCGTCCGGCAGGATGAACAGCGCCTCGTCGGCCTTGAGCCTGCCGCGAACCGCCAGACGCGAGTTGTCCAGTTGCGCCGTCAGCTTGCCTGACACCCGCAGGCGCTGGTCGGCGCGCGTGCTGACGCGCAAGGACTTGACCTCGGCGTCCAGCGCCATGCGCAACCGCGCTGCGAGGGTGGCCGTCGCAGCATTGGCGGGCAGCCACAGCACCGAGCCCGTCACACCGAGCAGGCCACCGCTGTTGCCGCCGGCTCCTTGCAGCGTGAACGACTCAATGTCCAGCCGCTGACCGGTCAGGCTGGCGCGCAACGCTCCCTGGCTGAAATCGATGCCATCCGCTACCGAGCGCACGGCCAAATCTTGCGCCTTCAGTGTGCCGCGCCATTGCGCCGCGCCGCGGGTGCCAGACACACTGGCATTGGCGTCCAGCGTGCCGCGCAGGCGCCAGCCGGGCGGTGCCAGCAAAGACCAGGCACCGCTGCTGGGCAGTTGCGCGCGCAGTGTGCCGTTCAGTGGCGCATCGTTGGGCCAGGCCCAGCCACCGTCCTGGCGCTGTAGCAGTGTGCTGAAATCAGCTTGCACCTGACCGGCGCTTTCGCTGTCCCAGCGCAGGCTGGCTGACAATTGCTCGCCGTCGGCATTGAGCAGCAGGCGGGCAGTGCGCACACCGGCACTCAAGGTGCTGACCTTGCCACCGGCTTCAACGGCATCGGTCTGCAATTGCAGGTCGCCGCCGCTGCGCTCCAGCGTCGCGCGCAGGCGAAGTTGCTCACCGCCGCTGGCGTCCCACTGGCCACCGAACAACAGGTCGCCGCGCAAACCCAGGTTGGCCATTTGGGTCTGGCCCAGCAGGTCCAGCCAGGCCAGCGGCAGACCTTGCAAGCTACCCTGGGTTCGCCACTCGGTTTGCCCTTGATTGCCGCCACCACGCCGTGACCATTGCGCCGCCTGCCAGTGGATGGCGGCCGTACCGGGAACCGGCCCAGTCAGGCGGGCGCTACCGCCAGCGATATTCAGCAACTGGGCGGTGCTGCTTTGCTTCCAGTCGAGGTCCACGCGCTCGCTCAATTGCATGGTCCAGAGGCCAGGATGCAAGCTGTCCTGCGCGCTGAGCTGCGCTGTGTCCAGCTGGGCCTGCCAGATGCCGTCATTCGCCCGGCCACCGTGCGCCTGCGTCTGCATGTCGAAATGGCGAGCAGCGTTGTCGGCCTGGCCGCGGGCGCTCAGGCTTAGGGCGCGCAGCGTGCCCGAAGCGTCGGCTTGCCAATCTTGTAAGCGCCAGCCTGGATCGGCTGCTTGGTTGGCTTGCCTCAGTTCAAGTTTTGCTGCGCGCAGGCTGGCTTGAACATGCAGTTCCTGGCCCTGCTTTTGCCAACCGCCTTGCCAGCCGCCGGTGAATTCAGCACCACCCTGCATCGCCGTGCGGCCCAGCGCTGCGGGCATGCCTGGCCAGCGCGCCAGCCAGCGTGAGGCGAGCGCGGCATTGTCCACAATCACTCTGATCTCGCCCTCACCGCTGTTGCTGGCGATGTGTCCCTTCAGGGCCGCGTTGCCACCGGGCAAGATGAGAGCGAGTTGACCTTGCGCAGCCTGGGTGACCGTGTTGAAACTCAACTGGCCCTGCAGTTGCGCGTCATCGGTTTGCAGTGCCAGCTTGTCCAGTGTCAGTAGCGGTGCCTTCCAGCTTCCTTGGGCATGGCCTGACTTGAGGCGCAAGCCTTCGAGTTTGCCGGCGCTGGTTGGAGTGGTCCAGCTTTTGGCGACTTGCAGGTCCGCATCAAATACGATGCCGGACGCCGTCTGTTGTGCAGTCAAATGGCCGTCCAGTGCGGTGGCCGCCAGGCGCGAGTCCAGAGCGGCCGGGTTGATGCCATGCAAGTTGGCGCTGCCTTGCCATTGGGAGGTGCCGGTCAGTTTGCCCGATGCTTCCATACGCCCGCCCGCGCCACTGGCTTGCAGCGATTCGACGGTCCACTGCCCAGCCATGAATACAAGCGTGGCGTTGAGGCTGTTGATGGGAAGATGCTGCTGGTTCCAGGGACCACTTGCCGAGTTTGCGAACTGGATGCCAGCACGCCAGCCAAGGCCGACTGGCGTGACGGCTGCGTCACCGTCCATCAGCGTTTGCGGCGCCTGCGGCCACAGCGCCGCCAGGTCCAGCGCCTGCCAGTGCGCGCTGGCGCTGGCAACGGTTTGTGCTTGCCAGGGCTGGATGCGCGCCGTGACGCTGGCTTGCACGGACCTGGCTGTTTGTCTTGTCCCCTTCTCGGTGCCGGGCGCTATCGGCAGTTCGGGTGTCAACCAGGCTTGCAACTCAAGCACTGCATCCGGCCCGGCCAGGTTTCCCTGCACCCTGGCATCGGCCTGTACGGTGACGGTTTGACCGCCGGACGGCAGCGTCGTTGACACGGTTCCGTGCGCTTGCAGCAACAGCGCCATGGGGGAAAGCGCCTGCAATCGGCCATTGCCACGGTAGCTGCCAGCGGCGACCTGCATCTTGCTGACGTCGACTCGATGTTCTTTGCCGTCAAAGGCGTAGTGACCCGTCAGCGTACTGATTTGCAGCGACGTCGGGCCAACCCATTCCAGTGTGTCGACGAGGAAAGGCACATCGACACGCAGCGGCAGACGCAAATCAGTTGGCGCTGTGGGCGTCGAGACCGGACGCTGGTCGTCGACGCGCAGTTGCCGGATGGTGAGCTGGCCAAGTCGCAGTTCGCGCTTCAGCAGCGCTGGCAACGCCCAGGCCATGCTGACATCGTGCGCTTCCACACTGAGCTGGCCCCGCTGCCAGCGCAGCCAGCCGATACTGCCACCGCCTTGCAGGGAGCCTTTGACATCTTTGATTTCCAGCGTCTGGTCGGCTGGCAGATAGCGTGCCAGTTGCTCCAGCGAAGTCGCCAGTGAGGCGCCGGTGCCGCTCCACAGCCACAGCATTCCTGCCAGGGCCGCCAGCACCAGCAAGGCAGTGGCGAGTGCGCCCAATGCGATGCGCAGTGCTCTCATCAGAAAGTAAAGCCCACGTTCAGATGCAAGCGAAAACGCTCGACCGCCACGCCATACGCCAGGTCTATTTGCAGCGGTCCGACCGGGCTTTTCCAGCGTGCACCGACACCAACGCCGACCTTGGCGCGCAGCTCAGCGGTTTTGTTTGCGACGCTGCCGGCGTCGACGAACACGGTGCTTTCCCAGTCTGTCAGACGATCATTGACGATGATGGGGCGCTGCCACTCGACACCGGCCAGACCGAGGTAACGGCCAGCGGTGGTTTGGCCATCCGGCAGCGTGACGCCGAGCTCGTGGTAGCCGTAGCCGCGCACGCTGGTGTCGCCGCCAGTGAGGAACAGTTGTGTGCTGGGCAAGGCGATATCACTTTTGGCCAGCACCGCCCCAGCCTCAGCGCGCAGCGCCAGACGTCCGGCACGCAAGTCGGTCTGCGTGGTCTCGCGGTTGCGGCCCAGTGGCACATAGCCCAGCCAGCGTGCCAGCACGCGGACGTATGGGTCTTGTTGGCTGCCCAGTGTGCTGCCGCCGCCAACTTCCACGCCCAAGCCCCAGCCGCTGGCGGGGAAGGGCAGACTGTCGAAATTGCGCAGCGTGAAAGCATAGTTGGCGCTCAACGCTTGCGCCAGCACCGGTACCGTGCCATCGCTGGCGGCGCTCTCGGCCCGGTCGTATTGAAGGTAGTAATTGCGGTCGATCCGCTGGCCACCCTGGCCGCGCCCGGCGCGCAACCGCAGGCTGCTGACATCGACGCTGCCACTCATCTGGTTTTGCAGCAGCGCCGAGGTGACCCAGCGCCAGTTGTCGGCGTCCGGTGGTGCGGTCAGCTCGCTGCCAATGGAACGGGTCTCGCGGTCCAGCGACAACTTGCTGACGGCGCGCCAGCCGATGCCGGGTACCTGGTGGTGCGTGTGCTCGGCCGACAGGCGGGCGCCGCTGTCGGTGCTGGCGCCGATGCCCAGCACCAGCTTTTGCATCGGTGCCTCGTGCAGTTGTACCCGCACGGTTGCAGCCAGCGGGTCACCGGCAGTGTCGAGCGAGACGAAGACCGAGTCAAAAAATCCGCTGTCGGTCAGGCGCTGCTGTGCCTGCACCAGTTGGGTCTGGTCGTAGTCGGCGCCAGGCGCCAGGCGCGCCAACCGCGTCACCAACTCGGTGTCATAACGTTGTGTGTCGCTGACGACCAGAGGCCCGAGCCGGTAGGCCGGGCCGGAATCGAGCGTGACGGACAGGCGCGCGCTGTGGTTGACGGGGTCGATGTCGGCCAGCGTGGCGCTGAGTTGCCCGGTGGGGTAGCGCTGCCGGGTGAGTTCGCGCAGGGCCTGCTGCTTGGCGCCGTCCCAACCGGTTTGGGTAAAGCGCATGCCGGCTCGCAGCGGCCAGTTGGCTTCAATGTTTTGGCGCTGGATGCGGGCCGCCGGCTCGCTGCTGATGGCGCCGCTGAATTCAATGTGCACTTCGCTCACCAGCGTGGGCGCGCCGGGTACCACGTTCAGTATGACCCGTCGTGCTATCGGACCGCTGTCCACTGGTTGCTGTTCGATGCCGATGTCAGGCGAGAAGTAGCCTAGGGTCGCCAGCAGATCTTTGGTATCTTGCCGGGCGGCGACCAGCAGGCGTGCCAGTTCGCTGTCGCTTAAGTCCGTCACTTCGCGGTAACGCAATAACTCCAGATGTCGCTCAAGAAGCGCCCGGACTTCATCCGGTGCATTGATGTCGAGCTGGAACGCGGTAGCGGTTGACATTGCCGCGCCAGCTTGGGTGCCTGCTGCCTGTTCTTGTGCCTGCGCAAAAAGCAGCCCTGGCATGCTTGTGAGCAGCGCCAGCGCCAGCAGCCATTTCATTTGGTCAGCAGTCGCATCGCTTCTTCCAGGCCCTTGATGGTCAGAGGAAACATGCGTTGACTCATGATCTGCTGGATCACGCTGATGCTCTGGCGATATTGCCAGACACCTTGTGGTTCCGGGTTGATCCAGGCAAATTTCGGGAAAGCGCTGGTCAGGCGCTGCAGCCATTCCACACCCGCTTCTTCGTTGTTGTATTCAACGCTGCCGCCGGGTTGCAAAATTTCGTAGGGGCTCATGGTGGCGTCGCCGACAAAGATCAGCTTGTAGTCTTTGTTGTACTTGCGGATGATGTCCCAGGTGGCAAATTTCTCGCTGTAGCGGCGCCGGTTGTTCTTCCACATAAAGTCATAGACGCAGTTGTGGAAGTAGTAGAACTCCAGGTGCTTGAGCTCGGTCTTGGTGGCAGAGAAAAGCTCTTCCACGCGCTGGATGTGCTCGTCCATGGTGCCGCCCACATCCATCAACAACAGCACCTTCACGTTGTTGTGGCGCTCCGGCACCATTTTGATGTCCAGGTAACCGGCGTTGGCCGCCGTCGACTTGATGGTGTCGTCCAGGTCCAGCTCAAACTCATGGCCTTCGCGCGCGAATTTGCGCAAACGGCGCAGCGCCACCTTGATATTGCGGGTGCCCAGTTCTTGCGTGTCGTCGTAGTCTTTGTAGGCGCGCTGGTCCCAGACCTTGACGGCGCTTTTGTTGCGGCTCTTGTCCTGACCGATGCGAATGCCTTGCGGGTTTTGACCGTAGGCGCCAAACGGGCTGGTGCCGCCGGTACCTATCCATTTGGAGCCGCCTTCATGGCGTTCCTTTTGTTCCTCGAAGCGCTTCTTGAGCGTTTCCATCAACTCATCCCAGCCCATCTTTTCAATCTTGGCGCGCTCCTCGGGGCTGAGTTCCAGTTCCAGGTTCTTGCGCAGCCACTCCAGCGGGATGTCCTTGGTGAAATCGGCAATCATCTCCACGCCCTTGAAGTAGGCGGCAAAAGCACGGTCGAACTTGTCGTAGTGCTTTTCGTCCTTTACCAGGGTGGTGCGACTCAGGTAGTAAAAGTCATCGATCTTGTAGCCACTGGGCTCGGCGTCACCCAGCGGTGCCTGCGAATTGGGGCCGACCACACCTTCCTTCAGGGCTTCCAGCAGCGTCAGGTACTCCTTGACCGACACCGGCAGTTTGGCCGAGCGCAGGGTGTAGAAGAAGTCAATCAGCATGAACGCTCTCCCCTCAACGTGGCTTGTCCAGCAGGTACAGCAACTGTGCCTTGGCTTCCGGCCACTCGCCGGCGCGCATGCTGTACATCACGGTGTCCCGAATGGTGCCATCGCGGCGCAGGGCGTGGCCGCGAATGACGCCGTCTTTTTGAGCTCCGAGCCGTTCGATGGCGGCTTGTGACGCAAAGTTGAAGTTGTCGGTGCGCCAGCCGACCACGTGGCAGCCCAGGGTTTCGAAGGCGTGCGTCATCATGAGCAGCTTGGCGTTGCTGTTGACATGGGTGCGCTGGCAGCGCCGGGCGTACCAGGTGTAGCCAATCTCCACGCGTTTGACGGCCGGCACGATGTCATGGTAGCTGGTGCAACCCAATACCGTGCCGCTAGCTGCTTCTGTTACGGCAAAAGCAAAGCGATTGCCGGCTTGCCGCATGGCCAGCGCGTCTTCAATGTACTGGCGGGTCTGCTCGGGCTCGGGCACCGAGGTGACGCGCAGCCGCCACAGCTCGCCGTCCAGCGCGGCGGCGCGCAGGCCTGCTTCATGACTCAAGGCCAGCGGGACCAGAGCAATGCCACGTGCGCTCAGGGTAACGGGTTCAATGTAGGCCATGGTCAATCTCAGCGGTTATGGCGTTGCATGAACACCAGTTTTTCAAACAAGGTCACATCCTGCTCGTTTTTGAGCAAAGCGCCCACCAGTGGTGGCACCGCCACCTTGTCATCCCTGGTTTGCAGGGCTTCCAGCGGAATGTCTTCGGCCAGCAGTAATTTGAGCCAGTCCAGCAGTTCGCTGGTAGAGGGCTTCTTTTTCAGACCCGGCAGATTGCGCACGTCATAAAAAGTCTTCATGGCCGCTGTCAACAGCTCATTTTTCAGGCCCGGAAAGTGCACTTCAACAATGCTTCGCATGGTGTCGGCATCGGGGAACTTGATGTAGTGAAAGAAGCAGCGGCGCAAAAAGGCGTCGGGCAATTCCTTTTCGTTGTTGGAGGTGATGAACACCAGCGGACGGTTTTTGGCCTTGATCAGCTCACGGGTTTCGTAGCAATAGAACTCCATGCGGTCGATCTCGCGCAGCAAGTCATTGGGAAATTCGATGTCGGCCTTGTCAATCTCGTCAATCAGCAAGGCCACTGGCTGCTCGGCCGTGAAGGCTTGCCACAAGACACCTTTGAGGATGTAGTTGTGGATGTTTTTGACACGTTCGCCACCGTCTATATCCGACAACTGCGAATCGCGCAGGCGGCTAACCGCATCGTATTCATACAGGCCCTGCTGCGCCTTGGTGGTGGACTTGATGTGCCATTGCAGCAGCGGCATGTCCAGTGCGAGCGCCACTTCCTCAGCCAGCATGGTTTTGCCGGTGCCGGGCTCGCCTTTGACCAGCAGCGGGCGTTTGAGGGTGATGGCAGCGTTGACAGACAGCATCAAATCCTGGGTAGCGATGTAGGTTTTGGATCCTTGGAATTTCATGGTTCTGGTTGGTTAGTGCGACGCAAGGTGCAGCTTGGGTCGTGAATTATTGACCGATATAATCATTGTTTGATCTATCTCAAACACTGGTTGATTGTCCTTTCAAAATGAAAAAATTCCTGCCATCACTGTCTATCCTGCTTGTCGCCTGTGCGACGGCTATCTCTGCAAATGCACAGGAAATCAAGGGTGATGCCCAAGCCGGCGAAAAAAAAATCGCGCTGTGCATTGGCTGCCACGGCATCACCGGCTATCAAGCCAGTTTTCCCGAGGTCTACAAGGTGCCCAAGATTTCTGGTCAAAGCGCCAAGTACATTGTGTCAGCACTTACGGCTTACAAAAAAGCGGATCGAAAACACCCCACCATGCGCGGCATAGCCGCCGGCCTGAGTGATCAGGACATCGCCGATGTGGCGGCCTATTACGAAGTCCTGGGCAAGCTTGACAATGCACCCGCATTGGGCAAGGCGGCCGAGGGCAATGCAATGGCCGCTGAACTGGTCAAAAAAGGCGCCTGCGTAACATGCCATGGCGACAGTTTCAGCAAGCCCATTGATCCCAGCTACCCCAAGATTGCGGGCCAGCACGCCGACTATCTGTTTGTGGCGCTGAAGGCCTACAAGACGCAAGGCAATGCCACCTGGGGTCGTGGCAATCCCATCATGGGCGGTGTGGCCAAGCAGTTCTCTTATGCGGAACTCAAGGAGTTGGCCAATTACGTCAGCTCGCTCCCTGGCGAACTCAAGACGGTGCCGCAAGCCAAGTTCAAGTAAAAAACTGGCCCCCACGCTTGCCACTTCGTGTGCTGCGCTGCCCCCAAGGGGGCGGAGTCGCCTTGGGGCGGCCCGGCGTCGACTCAGTCCCGCGTGGCGTGCTGTTGCACGCAGGCGATATAGGCGTCACCGTCAGGTGGGCGACCGGCGCGTTGACTTTCCCAAAGCATCCGGCCCAGGCACTCCATGGCCTGGTGGTGAGCGTGGTGCAAGGAATCACGGCGGTGCGTCAGCAACTCCACGGCCTGACGGATGCCGCGCGGCTGGTCAATGCTGCATTGCTCGCTGATGGACAGGTGCATGGACAAATGCAGGAACGGATTGGTCTTGCTGTCCTCAGCCGGTTGCATCGCCAGCAACGCAGCATCGACATCGGTCAAATCGGTGTGGTACTCGGGGTGTTCGTCAATCCACAGGCTTGCTATGGTTTCAATAGCCTCCAGCGGCTGATTTGACTTGGCTTTAGCGTAGACCGAGCAAAAGAATCGGCGAACATCGGCTTGCGAGGGTGAAAACATAATGGAGCGTATTGTCGCGTGCTGTCACCCAGGCTGCAGCCGAGCCAGCTTGCCTGCAGCGAAAATGCAATTCCTTACCGAGGAGATAGCCATGACTCAAGCCTACATTTGCGACGCCATTCGAACCCCCTTTGGCCGCTACGGCGGTGCCTTGTCCAGCGTGCGCACCGACGACCTTGGGGCCATCCCCCTCAAAGCCCTGATGCTGCGCAACCCGAATGTCGATTGGGCCGCCGTCACCGACGTCCTCTTTGGCTGCGCCAACCAGGCCGGCGAAGACAACCGCAACGTCGCTCATATGGCTTCGCTCCTGGCTGGTTTGCCCCTGGAAGTTCCCGGTGCCACCCTGAACCGCCTGTGTGGCTCGGGTCTGGATGCCGTGGGAACCGCAGCACGCGCCATCAAGGCGGGAGAGGCCACACTGATGATTGCCGGTGGCGTGGAGAGCATGAGCCGCGCGCCCTTTGTCATGCCCAAGATGGACAGCGCTTTTGGCCGCAACAATGCGGTTTACGACACCACTATCGGTTGGCGCTTCATCAATAAACTGATGAAAGACAAATACGGCGTCGACTCCATGCCCGAGACGGCGGAGAATGTGGCGACCGAATTCAAAATCGAACGCCAGGCGCAAGACCAGATGGCGCTG
>JANXLW010000126.1 GCA_025354965.1 Betaproteobacteria bacterium | reverse complement strand
CAACGGTCCGCCAATTCCCAACACCATGTGAACTATCAGCCAGCCTCTGACCTGCCCCCAGTTCCGGGCGAAATTGAAATGCTTGCGCAAGGGGTAGCTGAATAGCAGCAACATCATGACGGCGCCGGCAACACCCAGCCAATACCCTACATCATCGCCTGCCTTGAATAAGTTAAGCAGACTGATCTGACGCGCCACCCATACCAGCAGGACGAGCACGGCATAGACGAACAGGTCTTTCGAAAGAGTCGGCAGCTGCCGGACTTCCTTTTTTCCGACGCCTGCCGAAATAGGGACCGCCTCGCTCACTGACGATCCTCCGTCTTATGCCGTCGCAAGCGAACGGCAGTTGCTCGAAGCGCTGCCCGGCGCCTGCGTGCAACGACTATCTGCAGCGTTGCGATGGCGACCAGCAGCCACAGCAGCGGATCTGGTTCACCCGCAATTGCCATAGAACAGCCACCACCACCGCCGCCACCCACTGCGCCAGTGCCAGCGCCAGCCACCGTGGTCGTGGCAGTAGCCAACCCAGCGTTGGTCGCCACATAAAGACTGGTGCCGACAACGCGCATTTCATTCACCGTGGCAGATGGCAAAGCGTTGGCACCAGTCCCACTGAAAGAAGTCAAGCTACTATTCGGGGCGTTCAGTGTCATTGCGAGCAACCCGTGGGCGGAAGTGCCGACGTAAAGTGTAATACCGTCACTCAGCAACGCGGACACACTTTCTGGCTCACCGGTTGACATGGTCGGCAAGCCCGCCACCAGACCCCAACTGCCGGACTTGTTCTGGCACTGATACAAAAAGCCGTCACCACCGGCAAATACCTGGCCGGCACCGACTGCGACGTGGCTCAAAATCAATTTCGTGACCGGAAACGGTGGGCCACCGAACAGTGCCCAAGTAGGTGCCACCTGCGGTGTTGCTGGGACAAAGTCGGTGGCGAAATACACGGCGTTGTCATAGACCGAACCGTCTACCGTGTCACTCTTGACACCGCCGGCAGCATAAACGGATCCACCGGCTACAACCAGAGACCTGACGCTGAAGTTCGCGACCGGAGGAGTTTCGATGGTAGTAAACGAACTACCTCCAACAAGGGACTGAATAACCAGCCCGCCACTCGAAGAAGCATCAGCATTGCGCCCGGTATACAGCGCCTGCGCGCCGACCGCCATGACTCTGACGTCATAGGCGTTTCCCAGAAGAAGCCAGTTGCTGCCCTGCAGGTAATAGACCCCCGCATCGGTGCCGGCGTACAAAACGCTGTGCCCGACGTCGGCTACCAACGAGCGAATAATACCAATGTCAGGGAACTGCGTGGACAACCCGGTCCGTGTCCAGTTAGCGCCGCCGTCGGCACTGGCCATCACATCAAGATAAGTGCCACTTGTGGATTCGGCAATCGCATAAAGCGACGTTCCCAATACGGCCACATCCCGCACGCTGACATTGTCCAGGCGCTGACTGGGCGTCGTCAGCCTGGTCGGACCATTCAGTGCTGTCGTCGCCGAGGTAGCCAATGTGGTACTCGATGACAGATCGGTCGTGCTGCTTGCGTACAAGCCAAACTCGGTTGCCCACAGCAGACTCGAAAGGCTCGACGGGTTTAGTTGCCAGGCCGCATGAAGGTGGGATGACATCGGGAAAGCTGGGCCAGGCACCAGACTGGGTGACATCAATGATGTGTCATCGAACACCGCGGACACAAAAGCGCCTGTATCCGTCGCCATCGCCAACACCGATTGCGGCTGCGCGTTAACGCGGGCCACTGCCAAACCGCGGCAGCTGGTGGGTGCATCAGTGGTGAAACTCAGTGGCATCCATGTCAGCGGCACACCGACCGACAGATCAGCCTGAAAAACCAAGCCACCCGCAGTGCAGGCAAACGCCCACTTGGAGGATGACGAGACGACTGCAGCGACATGCTCTGCCAACAATCCGGACGGCCGGGGAAAGCCTGCATCATCTACTGCGCCCGCTTCGCTATTGATCCAGTTTTGGTTGACGTCAAGAAGATATACCGCGCTGATCGACCCCAGCGCAATATTGCCGTCAAGCAAGCCTAGTGCAGTCACATTTTGTGCAACTCCGGATGAATCGACTGGTACGCTTGATGTAATCCAGGCTGGATTGGTACCCGTTGTGCTCGTCGCGTACACCTTGGATTCACAGGGCGCCGCCAGATACAAAGTGGACTTTGCGCTCGCCAGCATGCTGATATCACAGGCTGGTGCCGGACTGGCTGCGCGTGGCGACGGCAACAGTGTCCACACCAACGAGGCGCCTGCCGCGGCGACATAGACACCGCCGTCTGTGGCCGCATAAACAAAGGTACCCAGTGCGGCCAGGGTGTAGACATGACGTCCTGCCGCCATGCCACTGTTGGCTGCGCTCCAGGTAGCACCGGCATCGGTACTGCGGAACACGCCGTTCATTTCAGTGCCCACGTAAAGCGCGCTGGTCGGTGCGGATGGATCGGCCATCAAAGTGATCAAGCTGCCGCCGGTCGGGCCGATGGCGTTCCAGCTTGGTACTGACTGCGCCCAAGCGTGGCTCGCTGCCAGTACGCCGACCAGCAAAGCGAAACGTCGCAGCAAGCAATTCAGCATCGCCATGGTATTGATCTTTCCAGAAGTCTTGAATTTCATATTACCGCCTGCACAAACAATATTTTCACACCACTCGCCTTAAAACGAATACCAGGGTCCAGCCGCATACGCCGCGTCCTTTGAAGCCGGATCCCAAATCGACAAGGCCACCCGCTTGCCGTAGAAAAACGGCAACCCCCAGGAAAAAGAAGGTGCGCTCGCGGTGGTGGCATCGGGTGCACCTGCCAGGTCGCCAAACGCGGTATTCGATGTGAAGAAATAGTTGTTTGCATTGCCCACATTGAACAACACCGTGACTGGATTTTGTCCAGGCACATCACCGTCGGAAAGCGTAGCTGACTTATTCTTCAATTGCGCCCCAGGGCAATACCAAGGCGAGATTGGCGCCGGGGCAGTGTTCGAACAACGGGTGATGGCATTGTCGGTGAAGAACAAGGCGTTGGTCCCGGTGTCCAGATAGCTGTTGTAGATGGTCTGACCGTTGTACTGGGTGGTGACGTTCAGGTACGACTTGTAGTTGCTATGGAAATCGACCCCAAGATGAACCTGGCTGGTACCTGCATCCAGTTTATTATTGGGTCGTGTGTTGATGCCGAGAATCAGCTCGCCATGAACCTTGGCAGCACCCAGGCCCAGCACCGGCGGCAGCATC
>JANXLW010000163.1 GCA_025354965.1 Betaproteobacteria bacterium | reverse complement strand
TGGCAAATTTGGTGGCGCTGATGGGTGAGGCGTACCCCAAAATCAAGTCGGATGAGAAACGCATCACCGAGGTGCTCAAAGCCGAAGAAGAACGATTCTTTGAGACGCTGGAAAACGGCATGCAGATTCTGGACGCGGCACTCGGGGCTGAAGGACACGACGGTCAACTCACGGCTGGCGCCAAGGTGCTGCCCGGTGACGTGGCCTTCAAGCTGCACGACACCTTTGGTTTTCCGCTGGACTTGTCTGCCGATGTATGCCGCGAGCGTGGTGTGGAAGTCGACGAGGCTGGTTTTCATGCCGCCATGGAAAAACAAAAAGCCCAGGGTCGCGCGGCCGGCAAGTTCCGAATGGACCGCGCGCTGGAGTACACGGGCAGCAGCAACGATTTTGTTGGCTACGACAGCCTCACACAAACCAGCAAAGTTGTCGTGCTCTACATCGATGGTGCGCAGGCTGCTGAACTAACGGCCGGTCAAGCGGGCGTGGTCGTGTTGGACACGACGCCGTTTTACAGCGAGAGCGGCGGCCAGGTCGGCGACGAAGGCGCCATCTTCTGCGACAGTGCAATGTTTGAAGTGGCCGACACGCAAAAAATCAAGGCCGATGTGTTTGGCCACCATGGCACGCTCAAAACCGGCGTGCTCAAGGTCGGTGACAGCGTGACGGCGCACGTCGATGCGGCGCGACGTGGCGCCACCCAGCGCAACCACAGTGTGACTCATTTGATGCACAAAGCCCTGCGCGAAGTGCTGGGTGAACATGTGCAGCAAAAGGGCTCTCTGGTCAATGCGGAGCGCACCCGCTTTGACTTTGCCCACAATGCACCGGTGACCGAATTGGAGATCCGCGAGATCGAAGCCCGCGTCAACGCAGAAATTCTGACCAACGCGGCGACCCAGGCGCGTGTCATGGACATAGCGTCCGCTCAAGCAACCGGCGCCATGATGCTGTTCGGCGAAAAATATGGTGAGTCGGTGCGTGTGCTTGACATCGGCTCCAGCCGCGAGTTGTGCGGTGGCACCCACGTGCAGCGGACCGGCGATATTGGTTTGTTCAAGGTGGTGAGCAACTCGGGAGTTGCGTCAGGTGTTCGTCGTATTGAGGCTGTTACTGGGTTAATGGCATTGCATTATGTGCAGCAAGCGCAAGACATTCTGGGTGATATTCAGATGCGAATTGGCTACTCTGGTGAGCCAGAGGAACTGGCGGATCGCGTGTCTCAAGCCCAGGAACACATTAAGAGTCTTGAAAGAGAAATCACCGCCCTCAAAGGCAAACTTGCTTCGAGTCAGGGCGACAAGCTACTTAGCCAGGCGGTCGAAGTGAAGGGCGTCAGGGTGCTGGCAGCCCGCCTCGAAGGCGCTGATACCAAGACCTTGCGCGACACCATGGACAAGCTCAAGGACAAGCTGAAAACTGCCGTCATCGTGCTGGTGGCGGTGGACGGCGACAAGGTGCAGATTGCGGCCGGTGTCACCGCCGACACAGTTGGCAAAGTCAAGGCCGGTGAACTGGTCAACTTCTGTGCCGGTCAGGTTGGCGGCAAAGGCGGCGGCAAGGCCGACATGGCGATGGCCGGCGGCACGCAACCGGCCCATGTGGGCGCAGCGCTGGCCAGCGTGCTGGGCTGGGTCTCTGCCAAGCTTTGAGCTTGATGAAGCGGGGCTTGAGCGCAGCCACCGGCGCTGTGGTGATACTGCGACTGCTGGGTCGCGGCGCCATTTTGAAAACAACTTCAAATGCATTTATTAAAAATTCCTTCTGCTGTCTGTCCTCCCGTCGCCATGAAACCAGATTCCCTGCCCATCTTTAATGCGGCCCAAGCCGCCGCACAAGCACCTGCGGGTATGCCTTTGTTGCGACTCGGTTTTCGGCCTTTTTATATCGGCGGTGCGCTGCTGGCGGCGTTGATCGTGCCGTTGTGGGTGGCGATGTTCCTGGGACGACTGCAGTGGGTTCCAAATGCACCGCCACTGCTATGGCATGTGCATGAAATGTTGTTTGGTTTTGCGGTGGCCATCATCGTCGGCTTTTTGCTGACGGCGGGTAAAAACTGGACCGGATTGGCGACGCCGCGTGGTGCCACACTGGGAGCCCTGGCGCTGTTGTGGCTGGCGGCGCGCGTGACATCGGTGCTGGGGCCTTACGCGCTCTACGCGGTGCTGGATATGGCGCTGCTGCCGCTGGTAGCAGCCGTTCTGGTCAATCTTCTGCTGCGCGCCGGTAATTACCGCAATCTGCCGCTGGCTTTGATTCTGGCAATGCTGGCGTGCGTGAATCTGACATTCCACCTGGCAGTGATGGGCTTGCTGCAAGTCTCTGCGCTCGCGGTTTTGTTTGCCGCACTGGCGCTGATCGTGATGATTGAATGTGTCATGGCTGGGCGCGTCATTCCGGCTTTCACCATGGCGGTGACACCGGGACTGAAGCTGAGCGCCCGGCCAACCGCAGAGCGACTTACCTTGGGGGCAACCGGATTCGGGTTGGCTTTGTGGGTGTTTGCAGCGCCGTGGGGGGTCACTTTTGTGGTTCTCGCGCTAGCAAGCGTTTTGCAGACCAGGCGCCTGCTCGGCTGGCGCTCGGTGGTGACCCTGAAGCGTCCGATATTGTGGATATTGCACGCCGCCTATGCCTGGATTCCGATCGGACTGGGTTTGCTGGCACTGGCACAGATCGGCCTGGTGACGGTCTCGGCCGGTGTGCATGCCCTGGCGGTGGGCACCACCGGCGGTCTTATCGTCGGCATGATCACCCGCACCGCCCGTGGCCACACCGGCAGACCGGTGCAGGCGTCCAGGGCAGAAGTTCTGGCCTACGCGCTGGTCATGAGTGCTGCAGCGCTGCGCGTGTTTGTGCCACTGCTGGCGCCTTCTCTTTACATCGCCAGTCTGATCGCCGCCGGTGTTGCCTGGAGCGCTGCATTTTTGATTTACCTCTGGATCTTCACGCCCTGGTTGATGCAAACGCGGCTTGACGGCAAGGACGGCTGAGGATTGGGCTGAGGAGTGTGCCAAGTTCGCCACAGAATTGAGTTCTGGCAGACTGTCCCTCATGGAAGGCATCGTCGTCGTCCAAAATTGGTTTTCATCAACCAGACGGCTACATGAAGTCATGGCATATTCCCAAACGTTGGCGATCCCTGCGGAGGTGGGGAACAACTTAACTAGATCGAAAGGAAGTCTCCGTGTGGGGGAGATCAAAGTCGGGTCGAACCATCCAACCGCA
>JANXLW010000085.1 GCA_025354965.1 Betaproteobacteria bacterium | reverse complement strand
GTGGTCGTGAAGCTGTATGAGCTCGGTGCACACGCCCTGATCGCAGCCTATCGTCGTCTTGAGCTCTCGCCGGTGGAGGTTGCGCAATCGGTGCTGGACCACATCGAGTGCTGGGAACCCCACATCCACGCCAGCTATTTGTTGCGCCCCGAGCTGGCGCTGGCGCAGGCTCGGGCGTCGCAGGCGCGTTGGCAACGCGGCGAGCCATGCGGCTTGCTCGATGGCGTGCCTGTCACCATCAAGGAAAACATAGCTACCCAAGGAGACCCGATACCCCTGGGTACGCTGGCAACAGAGCCGACACCGGCAACATCCAACGCACCCCCGGCACAGCGTCTGCTGGAGGCCGGCGCCATCATGGTGTGCAAAACTACCATGCCCGACTACGGCATGCTTTCCAGCGGCTTGTCCAGCTTTCATCCGTTAGCGCGCAACCCCTGGGACCTGAGCAAAACACCCGGTGGCTCCAGCGCCGGCGCTGGGGCCGCAGCAGCGGCAGGCTACGGCCCGCTGCACATTGGCACCGACATTGGCGGCTCACTGCGCCTGCCGGCCGGCTGGTGCGGCATTTTCAGTCTCAAGCCGAGTCTGGGCCGCATCCCGATTGATCCACCCTACACCGGTCGGGCGGCCGGCCCCATGACACGTACCGTGGCCGACGCGGCCTTGATGATGCAGGTTTTATCGCTGCCTGACGAGCGCGACAGCATGAGTCTGCCCTACCAAGCCCTGGCCTGGGACCAGTTTGACCAGGGTGTGGAGCTGCTGCGCGGGCTCAAAATCGGCTTGTTGATGGATGCCGGTTGCGGGCTGGCAGTTGAACCCGAGGTGCGCGCAGCCATCGAGCACGCCGCCCGTATTTTCGAGCGCGCCGGCGCTATCGTGGAGCCCATGGCACCCTTCATGACGCCGGCCATGCTGGCTGGCATGGACCACGCCTGGCGCCTGCGCTCACACATTGATCTATCGGCACTTGTCGCTGATAAAAAGGCCAGCGTGTTACCCTACATCCAGCAGTGGGCTGGCAGCGCAGCCGGTATGTCCGGGCCGCAGGCGTTCATCGCCTTCAGCCAGTTTCACGCCACGCGCGTGGCAACCGTGCGAGCCTGCCAGCTATTTGATTTTGTGATCTCGCCCACATCGCCCGTGCCTGCCTTTGCGGCAGAGCTGCCCTCGCCTACCAACGACCTGCTGCGCCCGCTGGAGCACATCGGCTTCACCGTGCCGTACAACATGTCCGAGCAACCGGCTGCCTCCATCAATTGCGGTTATACCTCTAGCGGCTTGCCGATAGGATTGCAGATTGCTGGCCGACGTTTTGATGATCTTGGCGTGTTGCAGGTGTCACGTGCATTTGAGTCCCTGCGTGAATCGCAGCGCCCTTGGCCACAGCCACCGCCAACGTCCGCACATGGATGCCAACCCGCCCAAGAATGAAATCGGCTCCAGTCAAAAGCCCGGGCGTTGCGGCGCTAGAAAATCCCACGGCTAGCGCTGGGGCTCGTGCGGCAAGCTCCACGCTCGAAGCGCCCGCAGCAAGGATCTTTTCTTGGTCTGATGCGACTGCATGCGACGCAAAATGTCATCCAGCGTTCGCATCGCCTCGGTGATGTGCGGCCCCTTGTTCAGCATCACGCATTCCGCGCGCTCCCCCATGGCGGCGTCGGTAATCTCGGCACGTGAGGGTAGCCCTGTTTTGGCGAGCGTCTCGAGTACCTGGGTGGCCCAGATCACCGGCATGTGCGCCGCTTCGGCAGCCCAGAGTATTTCTTCCTGGACTTCTGCCAATCGTTCGTAACCACATTCCACAGCCAAGTCCCCGCGCGCAATCATGACGCCTGCGGCTTTGCTCGACATGGCAGAAAACAGCAGCTCAGGAAGGTTTTCAAAGGCACGGCGAGTCTCCACTTTGAGCATGATCCCGATGTCTGGCGTTCCGAGGTCGCGCAGGCAGGTTCTCAATGCGTCAACGTCTGCGGCCTGATGTACGAACGACAGGCCCACCAGGTCAGCCTCCTTGGCGACCACCACCAGGTCTTGCATGTCCTTTGCAGTAAGGGCCGGCAAGTTGAGTTGACTATCGGGCAAATTGATGCCTTTGTCAGCGGCCAGCTTTTCCCCGCTATCACGTGCATGGACGATTTCCACCTCCAGCCACTCAGGTTCGACACGTCGAATAACGCCGCCGATGCGCCCATCGTCAAACCATATTCTTTCACCAATGCAGACCTGTCCGAATACTTCCGGCAACGTGCAAGTCACAGTTGGCATCGCGCCGCGCTCCTGCTTTCGCTCTTTGGCGGCTGGTGAATCGATCGCATCGCGGGCTAAATGCATGATCGCTCCACGCTCCAGATGGAGAGTCCCGTCCAGACACGGCAAGTCCGCCAGAACAGTGAAACGTGGCGCGCGTCCCCGGCGCCTTCGCAGCAGACGAGTCTGCGGTACCAGGTAGGCGGTCTGAGTGCATTCCGTCAACACGCCACTATCGTCCAACGCAACGACCACAAGCTCGCGTTCGGCACCTCGGGCATCGGTCAGGTCGATTTGATCACCAGTCTTGAGCTGTTGTAGCCACGCTGCATCAACACCGACATGCGCTGATGCGCCCGACACCGGCATCGTTGAACCAGCCATACGCAGGCCGATTCGGGCCGCAGACAAAACCTGCCCGACCGCGCTGCGCAAGGGCTTGATTTTGAGTACCGACGTACCGCAGGCCATTGCACCGGTACGCAATTTCGGCCCACCCAGATCCATCAGAATGCGCACCGGTTTCCCCACCGTGCGCACCGCGCGTCGAACATGCCCGGCCATTGCCGTCCACTGGGCGGGTCCATCGTGGGCGCAATTGATACGCGCGATGTCCATGCCGGAAACTACCAATCGCCGGACCAGCCCATAGTCGCCGGCGGCTTCCGAGGGAAGTGTGACCATGATGCGCACTGCTCTGTTTGCGGGCGCAGGCCCGAGCAGCTCTTCGGTGTGGCGCTCAAGCAACTTTCGGCTGCTATGGATGCCAACGGGCTCGTCCTGCGACTGTGGCGTCCACGCTTGCCCGGTCAGACGGTGCAAGATACCCAGGACCTTATCGAGATTGGCCAGGACGTGCGATTCGGCGCGCCCAAGTGACGACAGTCCGACCTGGGAAAGCCATTCTTGCAGCGCGCGGCGGTCCAGGTGGCGCAGCGTCAGGTAGTGGGCGAGGTTACGCGCACTGTCCCGGTAGGCTGGATCCACCGCATGAAGCAAAGGTGCCAAAGTCACTTCGTGATCCAGCATGCTCTGGCGCAGCGTCCAAAGTTGTTCGATGACTGCCTTGCATTCGCCCTCGTCCCACGTGTCCGGGCCTGACCGCTTGGTACTTTTTGACATTATTCCTGGACCACCAGTTCGCATAGTGAATCGTTTGACAACTCCGAAATGCTTTTCCTCGTTCGGTGGACCTTGATGGCGCAACTACCTGTCCCAGGCGGCTCTGAATCGGTCATGGCATCCAATGTATTTCGGAAGTATGACCAGCAAATTGCATCAGTGGCTGCTTGAGTTGAATTTTTCGCTCAGATTCGAATGAAATTTCAATTGGTGTAGAGCAAGCATTTGTGACCTCGGACGCACTTCTGTAGCAACCCAGTTAGCCGGGACAGGTTTGTTGCTTTAGTGAGCTCAACCCTTGAGTTTTATGGGGTAAACCCTTATATTCTATGCTTACCAATCCCGTAAAGACTCATCATGTCCAAAATGATCGAGCTCATCAAAGCTCTTATTCCCACTGTCAGGTCAAAAGACGAGCTTGACGCCAAGTATCTTTCTGAAGCCAACGACGCTTGTGACCTTGAGCGGCGTATGCGCGAACTTGACATCCGTGCCCGCGACGCATCGAACGGCCTGATTTGGGGTCACAGGGCGTGGTGATAGCACATTTCATCGACCCTCCAGCAGGTTTTTCCACAGTCAGGCCGCAGGCTGGGCGAACAGCTCAGCTATTGCTCGGTTTGCCCTTCGACTTGGCGCGTGAACACTATGCAAAAGCTGTGCGGGCAGGACTCATCGAGCGGTCCATGATGGGGTGGGCGAAATTTGAACAAAGTCTGGTTGCGTTGGAGCAATTAACCCTCGGTCCCTGGGCGCGACGGGTCTGACGTTCACCAGCTGTCAGCCTGGGATCGCAGCGACACAAACCCTGTCGTGGGGGTATCAAGTTAGAAGCTTAGCCAGGAGGAAAATGCCCCTGACCAACTGTTGATCCATATCAACGGATAGGTGGGCACGCAGTCAGTTTCCCCAAAATGGGGGATGTCCAATGGGCGGCGAGTCCGCTAGGATAGCCGGTTAGCACTCATCCTCTTATTGCATTGCAGTTTGATGCATCGAAATGAAGTATGAGGTGAGACTCGGAGCTTTACTTTGCGGACTTAGCCACCAAGAAATGACATGAGCCGAAAAGTACTTCAGATGCAATCACTAAAGACCAGAGTGACCCTGTTCACTCTGATTGTTTTCGTGCTGAGCATCTGGTCACTGGCATTCTTTGCCAGTCGGATTCTGCGCGAAGAAATGCAGCGTCTGACCGGCGAACAGCAGTTTTCGACAGTTTCACTGCTCGCCACAGAGCTCACTCAACAGATAAACGAGCGTTTAACAACGCTTCAGCTCGTCGCCAGACAATTGGGCCCCGTCATCAAGGGCAATACAAAGGCAATACAGCCCTACCTGGAACAACAACTGACCTTGCAAGGGCACTTTAACGGCGGCGTCACCGTCTTGCGTCTGGACGGTACCGCCATCGCTGATGTCCCGCTTGCGGCAGGGCGGGTTGGCGTGAACTACATGGACACCGAGGTCACCGCAACTGCGCTAAAAAACGGCAAGGCAACGATCAGTCGCCCGATGATAGGTAAGTCCATGAAGGCGCCGATTATCGTCATGGCGGTACCCATTGTTGACGCAAAAGGCAATGTGATTGGTGCCATTTCGGGCGTCACAAACCTGGGTAAGCCCAATTTTCTGGATGCCGTAACAAATGGTCGCTACGGCAAAACCGGGGGGTTTCTTCTGAATGCGCCGAAGTACCGCCTTATCGTCACTGCTTCGGACAAAAGCCGCATCATGGAAGGGCTTCCCGAACCGGGCGTCAACCCGATGATTGATCGATTCATTGACGGCTACGAAGGATCCATTCTTGGGGTCAGTCCAAAAGGTGTAGAGGTACTGTCCTCCGCGAAGAGTGTGCCCATCGCGGGCTGGTATGTGGCGGCTCAATTGCCGACAAAAGAAGCTTTTGCGCCAATTCGTGATACGCAGCAACGGATGTTGCTGGCCACAATACTGCTCACGGTGCTGGCCGGCGGCCTGTCCTGGTGGCTGCTGAAGCGTCAGCTCTCGCCTCTGCTTGCAACCGTTAAAACATTGGCGTCTTTTACCTCTCAAAATCTACCCCTGCAGCCTTTGCACATTTCACGGCAGGATGAAATTGGTGAACTCATCGGCGGCTTCAATCGACTGCTGGAAAAACTACAACTGCGCGAGCTTGCGTTGCGCGAAAGTGAAGAGCGCTACCGCACTTTGGTCGAGTGGTCTTTGGAGGCGGTCGCTGTGCATCGGAACGGAACCATCATCTACGTCAATCCGGTCGCCCTCAAACTGTTTGGCGCAACTTCTGCAAAGGAAATCGTTGGCAGACATGTCCTCGACTTTGTTCATATCAATTTTCACAAAGTCGTGATAGCGAGAATGAAGGCCACTATTTCCACTGGCATCGCTTCGCCCATGCTTGAGGAGAAATACTGCAAGCTGGATGGAACGGAAATGGAGTTGGAGGTCCAGAGTCGGCAGATCATATTTGACGGCGAACCGGCCACTTATGTCGCGATGCGCGACATTACCGAGCGCAAGCAGGCGCAGCGCGAAATTGAGACCCTCGCATTCTTCGATTCGCTGACCGGACTACCCAATCGGCGGCTCCTGATTGACAGATTGGAACAGGCTCTTGCTGCCAGTTCCCGCCACCAGCGCGAAGGGGCGCTGCTTTGCATTGATTTGGACAACTTCAAGGATCTGAACGATACGCTTGGACACGACAAGGGAGACCTGCTCCTGCAGCAAGTCGGCAAGCGCCTTGGCAACTGCATGCGTGAGGGTGACACCGTCGCACGTTTTGGAGGTGACGAGTTCATGGTGATCTTGCAAGACCTCAGCGAGACCACCGTTGACGCAGTTGCACAGGTTCAAATTGTTGCCGAAAATATTCGTTTGTTGCTAGGTCAAACCTACAATCTTTCTGGCCACCCGTACCACAGCACAGCCAGCATTGGTGTTGCCTTGTTCGGTAACAATATCAACTCTGTCGCGGAACTGCTGCGACGTGCTGATTTGGCCATGTACCAGGCAAAGACGACGGGACGAAACACTTTGCGTTTTTTCGATCCATCCATGCAGGCCAGCGTCACCGCCCGCGCAGCCATGGAGCGCGATCTGCATCGGGCGCTCGCCGAGAATCACTTCAGCTTGCACTATCAAGGCCAGATAACAGGGGAGCGCCAGTTGATCGGCGTCGAGGCAATGTTGCGCTGGCACCATCCAGAGCGCGGCCTTGTATTGCCGGCAGAGTTCATTCACCTTGCCGAAGAAACTGGACAAATTGTGCCAATAGGAAAGTGGGTGCTGGAGGCGGCATGCATTCAGTTGGCGAGTTGGGCGACCCAATCCGACTTCGAGTCGCTGACCATTGCTGTGAATGTCAGCGCCCTTGAGTTCAAGCAGGAAGATTTTGTCTGCCAGGTGCTGGCGACACTCGATCACACAGGCGCCAAGGCGCAGCGGCTAAAGTTGGAACTGACGGAAAGCGTGCTGGTGTCCAATGTCGAGGACGTTCTCACCAAGATGAGTGCGCTTAAAGAGCACGGCATTGGTTTCTCACTGGATGACTTCGGCACCGGGTATTCTTCTCTTTCTTACTTGAAGCGGCTGCCACTCGATCAGCTCAAAATTGACCAGAGCTTTGTGCGGGACATTCTGATCGACCCGAACGATGCGGCAATTGCCAGGATGGTGGTTGCCTTGGCTCAAAACCTGGGCCTGACCGTGATTGCTGAGGGTGTGGAGACGGAGGCGCAACGGGCGTTCCTGGCAACCCAGGGGTGTGATACCTATCAAGGGTATCTGGTTTGCCGGCCACTACCAATCGATGAGTTTGAAGCGTTTGCGAAAAGTCGCTGCCACGCTGAGCCGCGCGCACCCAGGACTGTCGCAAGTCAATCGCAAAACTAGACATCAGTCGAGCCGGTCACCCAGCTCGACCAACCTGGTTTGATCGTAGAACGGTTGCGGTGGCATGTCCGCCAGATGCTGTGTGTCGGCCCAGGCGAGGATCTCAATCGCAGCGCCGTCGATGCGCACCCGGTTCAGGCCTGCATTGGGGATCTCGGTCTGGCGCGGCCCGGTCAGCGGCAAGGCGCGTGCCGTGCGGTAAATCATGTCGAGCACACCACCGTGCGTTACCACCAGCAGTGTTTGCTTCGCGTAGGCCGCCGCCAAACCACGCACGGCCGCCATCACACGGCTATGAAACTGTTGCGTACTCTCGCCGCCTGCAAATGCAAAGTCTGCTTCAAATTTAATCCACTGCGTCCAGGCGTGTGGGTGTTGAAGCTGAATATCGTTGACCCGCATGCCATCAACAGCGCCAAAGTGTTGTTCCCGCAAAGCGGCGTTAAGTACCGTGTTGTAACTGAGCGGCTGCAGACTTTGCTGACTGATGGGCAAGGCCGTTTGCTGAGTGCGAAGGAGGTCGCTGCAAACCAGCAGGTGCACCGGCTCAGCCGCCAGACGAACACCCAGACGGCGCGCCTGTTCGTGCCCAACAGCATTCAGCGGGACATCCACCTGACCCTGAAAACGCAGCTCACGATTCCAGTCGGTTTCGCCATGGCGGATAAGGATGAGTTCTGTCATTCAGGCAAGTCGGGGGCGGCCACCCCGGCGGACTTGACAATCATCACCGGTACACCGGCTGCGTGCAGCACTTCATTGGAGACCGAGCCCAGCAAGGCACTGCGCAAGGTACTGGTACCGCTGGCGCCCATCACCACCAGATCACATTCATAGCGCTCCAGAATGTCGATGATGGTGTGTGCCGGGTCCCCGGACGCCACTTCGCACTCGACGGAAATGTTCGCCTCATTCAGCAGGGCTTGCGCCGCTTCCAGCGTGTGGGCACCAGCGGCAGCACTCACCTCCTGCAGCACCAGCGGGTCACGCGCCACCACCAACTCGTACAAAGTGGCGCTTTCCTGAACATTCGCCAGTACAACGCTGGTCTCCAGACCAGAGCGCGCCATGCGTATGGCGAAGCGAACGGCCTCGAGCGAAACCGCAGAACCATCCACCGGCAATAGTATTTTCATTTTTTTCTCCCGCTTGAAATGTAAAAATAGTCAAACTGGCTGAGCAGTGAACTTGCGCGCTGGACGCTACGGCGTTCGGTCCAACAATGATTCAAGTACGCGTCAGACCATTCACTTTCTCGATTAAACGCTGATTCACCGCCGGCGATACAAATTTCTCCACCTCGCCCCCCAATGAAGCGATTTCGCGCACAAAGGTGCTGGAGATAAACTGGTACTTGTCGCTTGGCGTGAGAAATACAGTTTCCACATTGGGCATCAGGCTGCGGTTCATGCCGGCGAGCTGAAATTCATAGTCGAAGTCTGTGACGGCACGCAAGCCCCGCACCATCGCCTTGGCACCTTGCGCCACCACAAAGTCACGCAACAAGCCGGAAAAGCTATCCACCTCCACTTGCGGGTAATCCTTCACCGCTTCACGTGCCATGTCAATGCGTTCCTGCAGGGAAAACAAGGCCCTTTTATGGTGCCCGGCGGCGACTGCAACGATAACGCGGTCAAACAGTTGAGTAGCCCTTCGCACCACGTCTTCATGGCCAAGAGTGATCGGGTCAAATGTGCCGGGATAAACAGCAATCACGTTGTGAGCCATATTGCGCCTGTGGGTCAATTAAGATTAAAGCTCGGCTGCTTCTTTTTATATCTGGGAACTCCTGCGTCGCATTATGCAGTGGACCAGCAGTCACTAAGCCAGTCGCCTGAGCAAATGGGCGTGAACGGCGCCAGCCTTCAGATGTCGGTGAACGCATAAGCCAGCGTCAGCCAGCTGCGCATCGGACCATAAGACCGGCGCTTCCAGGTAGACAAAACCATCCACTGTCACGGCCCTGCCAGCGGCCTGCAGCGCCGCATCAAACAGGAGAGATTCGAAAGGCGGATCCAGAAACACCGCATGCACGCTGGCCGGGTCAAGCTGTTTGAGAGCAGCAATACCATCACCTCGCACAATGTTGGTCGCACTGGCCTGCAACTGCGTCTGGATTCGCCTGAGCTGCACCACCAGGGTAGTGTCCTGCTCCACCAGCAACACTTGGTTTGCACCGCGCGAAGCAGCTTCAAAGCCAAGCGCACCGGTACCGGCAAAAGCATCGATGCAACGCCAACCGGTCAGGTCCTGGCCCAGCCAGTTGAACAAAGTCTCGCGCACGCGATCGGGCGTCGGACGCAAGCCTGGCTTGTCGATCACCGCAAGTTTGGTACGTTTCCACTGACCACCGATAAGGCGCACTTCTTGAGGGTGCGGGGCGGTGAGGCGGACCGAGCGAAGTTTGCTGGCGGCCTTGCGCGGGACGGGAAATTTTTCTTGCTTCATGGGCAAAGCTTACCCCAGGCGATATGCGTGAAGCGGGCACAACCGTTGCAGCGGCGTTGTGGCTCGCCAGAATATATTTGACTGGTTGCATCCGACACGCGCAAGATCTATGCTCGCGTTTCATTGAAAACCTTCCTCAAACAAGGAGACCTCCATGTACAAGAAGATCTTGCTGGCCTACGATGGTTCCCAGAGTGGGCAAAAGGCCTTGCTCGACTGTCAGGACCTGGCGCAGTGGGCTCAGTCGGAGTTGACACTGGTGGCAGTGATGCCGCT
>JANXLW010000481.1 GCA_025354965.1 Betaproteobacteria bacterium | reverse complement strand
TGAACATGCGCGCGGCGTGCGAAGCGCCAATCGCCTCGGCGGCGCGCACATACTCGCGCGAGCGGTGCTTGATGTATTCGGAGCGCACCAGGCGGTAGATGCCGGTCCAGCCGACCAGGCTCAGGATGATGACCACGGTCCAGGCGCCACTGCCCAGCGTTCCCGCCAGCGGCCCGGACTTGAGCACCGCCGCCAGCGCGAACACCAGCAGAATATAGGGAATGGCGGTGAAGACGTTGTAAACCCACTCCAGAAAGTCGCCGACGCGACCACCAAAATAGCCGCCGATGGCGCCCAGGATGGTGCCGATCAGCGTCGCCATCAGGGCCGAGGCAAGACCCACGGTGATCGATACCTGGGCGCCCTTGATCGCCTTGCTCAGCACGTCGCGCCCAAGCTGGTCACCGCCGAGCGCCAAGGTGTCCGACTTTTGCGCAATGCTGCTCTTGAACTTGGCGGCCCGCTCCGCCCACTCCTGGTAGCGCGGCGCCAGCGGATCAACATCGCTGATGTCCACGTTCGGCCCGGCAATCGAATCCACCACCGAAGTCTGCGAGCCGTCGGCAATTTTGCCCATGAAGTGCGGCGCCGCAAACGGGGTGCCGACCTCTTTCTGCCAGTCATTGGCCACCAGACCCAATTGCGCCAGCAGCACCATGACGATGAAGACCAGGGTCACGGCCAGCGACACCATGCCGACACGGTCGTTCTTCAGGCGCGTCCATGCCTGGAACCAGACTCCAGGTGAACGCGGCAAGGCCAGCAGGATTTCTGTACTCATTTCAGCGTCACCCTCGGATCAACAAACTTGTACAACACGTCGGTGATCAGGTTGATCACCATGGTCAGTGCCGCCAGATAAACCGTTGCTGCCTGGATCACGGGATAATCGCTGCGGTTCACCGCCGTGACGATCTCCCGGCCGAGCCCCGGGATCGAGAAGAAGACCTCGATCAGAAAAGAGCCGATAAAGACACCGGGCAGGCCGGTGGCGACGTTGGTCAGGATCGGAATCATGGCGTTGCGCAGCACATGTTTGAGCAGGATGGCATTTTCCGACACGCCC
This sequence comes from Betaproteobacteria bacterium, assembly GCA_025354965.1. Lineage (GTDB taxonomy): Bacteria > Pseudomonadota > Gammaproteobacteria > Burkholderiales > Burkholderiaceae_C > Rhodoferax. The sequence goes on along the minus strand of JANXLW010000481.1, from coordinate 5,606 downwards.
TTGGCGCGCGCCGTGCGCACATAGTCCTGCCCGATCTCGTCAAGGAAAAAGCTGCGGTACAGGCGCGTCTGTGGCGCCAGACTCACCAGCACCGCCAGAAACACCGGCAGCGGCGCGTAGGTTGCCAGATTGGTCCAGACACTGTTGCTCCAGCCCTGCACCGGGAACCAGCCCAGCACAAAACCGAACAGGAACTGTCCGACGATGATGTAGACCAGAAAACTGACCGACAACGCGACCGTGGTGACGATCATGATGACGCGGTCCGTCAGGCTGCCGCGCACATAGGCGACGGCCAGACCGGCGACGATGGCCAGCACCACCTCGAGCAACAGGATCGGGATCATGATGGTCAGCGTAGCTGGCAGACGCGTTGCGAAGATGTCGGAGATCGCCTCGTTGGTGGTCCAACTCTTGCCCCATTCAAAGCTGAAGATCTGCTGTACAAATACCCACAGCTGCTCCCATACCGACTTGTCCAGGCCCAGTTGCGCGCGTAGCGAGGCGATTCGCTCAGGCGATGCTTTCAGGCCGGCCATGATCTCGACCGGGTCGCCGCCAAAGTACTTGAACAGAAAGAAGATCAGCAGTATCACCCCCAGCAGCGTGGGTACCATCTGCCAGATGCGTCGCAGGATGTAGGAAAACATAGTGTGTAACTTTGGGGAAAACGCCCGTGAATATACTAACCGCTGCGATTATGCTTGCAGCGGTCACAATCGGCACCGGCGTTTCTAAATATGAAATTTCAATTACCCCGTCATTTCTTCCTGGTCTGCCTGCTTCTGCTGGGCGTCGGCAGCGCGCCGGCGCAAACCAAAGCGCCGGAGAAGGTTCTGCGTTACGCGTTCCAGGTTGCCGAAACCGGTTTTGACCCGCCGCAACTGTCCGATCTTTATTCACGCATCGTCACCGAGAACATTTTCGATGCCTTGTACAACTACGACTACCTGGCGCGACCAGCCAAAGTCAAGCCCAACGTGGCGCTGGGCATGCCGGTCATCAGCGCCGACTTCCGCACCTACACCGTCAAGATCAAGCCGGGTATTTACTTTGATGACGACCCGGCCTTTGGCGGCAAGAAGCGCGAACTCACCGCCTACGATTTCGCCTATAGCTACAAGCGCATCTTCGACCCCAAGACCAAAAGTCAGGTTTATCCCAATCTGGAGGAAGAAAAACTGGTCGGCATGGAAGAACTGCGACGCGCAGCGGAAAAACCGGGCGCCAGCTTTAACTACGAAAAAGAAGTGGAAGGCATTCGTGCACTGGACCGCTACACCATCCAGTTCAAACTGCAGGAACCCAGGCCGCGCTTCATCCATTCCCTTGCTGACCCCAGTGTTTATGGTGTTGTGGCGCACGAGGTAGTGGAGAAATATGGCGACAAGATCATGGAGCACCCGGTCGGCACCGGCCCCTTCAAGCTCGATCAGTGGGTGCGTTCCTCGAAGATGACTTTTGTACGCAACCCCAACTTCCGCGAAGTGTATTGGGACGCCGAGCCACCGGCCGACGATGCACGCTCGCAGGAAATCTACCGACAGATGAAAGGCAAGCGCATACCGCTGGTTGACCGCGTCGAGATCTCGATCATCGAGGAAATCCAGCCGCGCTGGCTCTCGTTCCTGAATGGCGACCACGATTTGCTGGAGCGCCTTCCCAACGCCTTCTCCTATCAGGCGATCCCGAACAATCAGTTAGCCCCAAATTTAATCAAGAAGAAAATCTCGATGGATCGGACGGCGGGGCCCGATGTTACGGTGAGCTATTTCAATATGGAAGACCCGGTGGTTGGCGGCTACACGCCAGACAAGGTCGCACTGCGGCGCGCCATTGCATTGGCCTACAACACCGAGGAAGAAATTCGCCTGCCACGACGCAACCAGGCGATTCCAGCACAGGGGCCGATACAGCCGATGATCTACGGCTACGACCCGAAATTCAAGACTGAAATGAGCGAGTTCAGCCGGGCCCGCGCCACCGCCCTGCTCGATATGTACGGCTATGTGGACCGCGATGGCGACGGCTGGCGTGACCTGCCCGATGGCAAGCCGCTGCTGCTCCAGTACGCCACCACACCGACTGCGTCCGACCGTGAACTCAACCAGATCTGGAAGAAAAACATGGACGCCATGGGCATCCGGATCGAGTTCAAGACCGGGCAGTGGCCAGAGCACCTGAAGGCAGCGCGCGCCGGCAAACTCATGATGTGGGGCCTGGGCTACTCTGCTTCAAACCCTGACGGCGCCGACGCGCTGCAGCTCGCGTTTGGCCCGGCCAAGGGTGAGGCCAACCTGGCGCGCTTCGAGAACGCCGAGTTCGACCGGCTGTACCAGAAGCAGCAGTTGATGGCGGACGGCCCCGAGCGCCTGGCTGTCATGCAGCAGATGGTCAAGATCATGGTGGCCTACATGCCCTACAAGTGGTCCACACACCGCATCCTGACCGACATGATGCAACCTTCGCTAATCGCTTACCGCCGTCATCCCATGTCGCGGGGCTTCTGGCGCTACGTCGACATTGACCCCAGCAAGCAAGCGCATTGAGACGGCAAACCAGCGTACGATAATCACGCAACCCTTGAAGGACGCCATGAAACCCATCGCCCACTACAGCACCGCCGCCCTGCTACTGGCCAGCGCCCTTGTCCTCAACAGCACGGCGGCAACCATTCCGCCAGGTGTGCAACTGCACGCCAGCCAGACCCTGATCCGCAACAACGGCTCCGAGCCTGAAACGCTGGACCCGGCGCTGGCCGAATCGGTCGGCGCCAACAACCTCACAAGGGATCTGTTCGAGGGCCTGACCGCCAACGACGCCGAGGGCAAGACCGTGCCCGGTGTGGCCGAGAGCTGGAAACAGACGGACGCCACGACCTGGGTCTTCAAGCTGCGCAAGAATGCCAAGTGGTCCAACGGTGACCCAGTGATCGCGGATGATTTTGTTTACGGCATCCGCCGCTTCGTTGACCCCAAGACCGCATCTACCTACGCCGCCACCTTTGGCATCTTCCTGCAAAACGGAATGGCCATCGTCAAGGGCAGCAAGCCGCCCAGTGAAGTCGGCGTCAAGGCCATCGACAAGAACACGCTTGAAGTCAGGACCGCCTTCCCGGTCACCTTTCTGCCCGAACTGATGAGCAACAACAACCTGGGACCGGTGCACAAAGCCGCGCTGGAAAAGTTCGGCAAAGACTGGACCAAGCCCGGCAACCTGGTATCCAACGGCGCCTATGTTCTCAAGGATTGGCAAGTGAACAATCGCGTCGTCATGGAGAAAAACCTGCAGTACTGGGACGCTGCCAACGTGCAACTCACCAAGGTGACCTACCTGCCGGTGGAAGACGGTTACGCCGACGTCAAACTCTACGAATCCGGCGAAAACGAATGGGTCTATCAGGTGCCCCCCGGTACCTACGACAAGTACAAGGCCCAGTACCCGAAAGAAATCCGCAATTCGCCCATGATCGGCCTGCGCTACTACTCGTACCAGACACAGGACCCGGTGTTCAAGGACCTGCGCGTGCGCAAGGCCTTGTCGATGGTGATCGACCGCGACATCCTGGCGCAGCGCGTCACGGCTGACGGCCAGGCCCCCTCCTACAGCGTGATGGTGGCCGGCACCAATGGCGCCGACGTGACGCCTTACGAATGGGCGACCTGGCCGATGGAAAAGCGCGTGGCAGAGGCCAAGAGCCTGCTGCAACAGGCTGGCGTCAAGCCCGGCTCCAAGTTCAGCTTCTCCTACAACACCAGCGAGTACCACAAGAAGATGGCGGTGTTTGCCGCGTCCGAATGGAAGACCAAGCTCGGACTGAATATCGAAACCGAAAGCATGGAGTTCAAGGTGCTGCTGAAAAAGCGCCATGACGGCACATTCCAGATGGCGCGCAACGGCTGGACTGCCGACTACAACGATGCCACCACCTTTCTCGCGCTGATTCGCTGCGACTCCGATCAGAACAACAACTTCAACTGCAACCGCCAGGCGGAAGAACTAATCAACCAGGGCTCCAACAGCACAGACCCCGCCAAGCGCCGCGCGCTGCTGACGCAGGCCTCAAAAATGATCATGGACGATTACCCCATCATCCCGTTATTGCAATACTCGCTGCCGCGACTGGTGAAGTCCTACGTTGGCGGCTACTCGCTGAAGAACGCGATGGACCGCTTCCGCTCCAAAGACCTCTACATCATCAAGCACTGATTCCTGAACGATGTGGTCTTACACCCTGCGCCGGGTACTCTCGGCGATCCCGACCATGCTGGTGGTCATCACCGTGTGTTACCTGCTGCTGCACGCAACGCCGGGTGGTCCGTTTGACTCGGAGCGCAAGGTCTCGGCTGCGGTGCTGGCCAACTTGCAAGCCAAGTACCACCTCGACCTGCCGCTGTGGCAGCAGTACCTGCTGTACCTGAAAAGCGTGCTGCAAGGCGACCTGGGCGCGTCCTTCCGCTACGCTGACTGGTCGGTCAACGACCTGGTTGCCAGCGCGCTGCCGGTCTCTGCCATCATCGGCGGCGGCTCGCTGCTGCTCTCACTGGTGATCGGAGTCACGCTGGGCATCTTCGCCGCGCTGCGGCAGAACAGCATGGTCGATTACCTGGTGATGCTGCTCGGCAATGTCGGCAGCGCCGTGCCCAGTTTCGTGCTCGGGCCGGTGCTGATCATCATCTTCGCCATCGGACTGCAATGGTTGCCAGCCGGCGGCTGGAACAATTTTGAACCGCGTTTCATGGTGTTGCCGATCGCCTTGCTGACCGTCATCAACGTCTCGACCATCGGGCGCGTCATGCGCGGCAGTCTGATCGAAGTGCTGCACAGCAACTTCATCCGCACGGCGCGCGCCAAGGGCCTGCCGACACACCTCGTGGTGCTGCGCCACGCCCTGAAACCCGCGCTGTTGCCGGTGGTTTCGCTGCTCGGTCCGCTGGCAATCTCTTCCATCACCTCGGCGCTGGTGACCGAGACTGTGTTCTCGCTGCCGGGCCTGGGCAAGCTGATCGTCAATGGTGCCGGCAACCGGGACTACACCCTGGTGCTGGGTCTGGTGGTGCTGATCACCGTGTTGACCGTCACACTGAATCTGCTGGTCGATCTGGCCTACGCCTGGCTGGATCCGAAAATTCGCTATTGAAATTGCATGGACATATCTTTAAACACACTTTGCCGTCAAAGCGATTACCGTGTCGGTGCGCTCCTGCCCATGAACCGAGTATTTTCGCTGTTTATTTCGTTTCTTTCCCCACTCACTCCCCCCGCCCTCTCCCGCCCCGCCGGGCGGAGGAGGGAGCTGACAGCCCTATTTGGCCGTGTCTACAAAGTTGCTGAGTGCTCCGCAAAGATCTCTTGGAAATCTTTACACGGTTTTATCTTGGCGTGCCTTTCCAACTTGCACTTCCTGGCTTTGAACACGCAGCCAAATATGGCTGTTGGCCCCTCTCTCGCCCGGGGGAGAGAGAGTGGGGCTAAAGATGAAGAAAATGCAAACCTAACAACCTCCACAGAGTCGTTTGCAGGATAAAAGTACCTCCATGCTGAAACCCAAGGAACTCGAAGAATTGGTAGCAGGCCGCAGCCTGTGGAGCGATGCTCGGTTGAGC
>JANXLW010000150.1 GCA_025354965.1 Betaproteobacteria bacterium | reverse complement strand
CTGGGTGCGACCACGCAGGTGGGGGAACTCAAAAACGGCGAAATTGCCGAATATGAAATTCACCCGGAAGATTTCGGCATGGTGATGGCCAGTAATCGTGCCCTCAAGGTGGAAACACCCGAGCAGTCCAAAGCCATGTTGTTGAGCGTGCTGGACAACGCGCCTGGCGCTGCCAGGGACATTGTGATTCTCAATGCCGGTGTGGCGCTTTACGCCGCCAATGTAGTGGATTCGATGAGAGCCGGCGTGCAGCGGGCACGGGCCGCGATCGAATCTGGCGCAGCCAGGGTCAAGCTCGGTCAGCTTGTTGATCTGTCGCAACAACTCAAAGGCACCGGGAAATGACCGATATATTGAACCAGATCGTGGCGGTCAAGCGCGCGGAGATAACCTCGGCCTGCAAGCGAAAGCCGCTGGCGGTGATGCGGGCGGATGCCGAGTCCCGAGTTTTGACGCGTGATTTTATCGCTGCTTTACGGGTCAAAATCGCAGCCGGACAGCCGGCAGTCATTGCCGAAATCAAAAAGGCGAGTCCGTCCAAAGGCGTGTTGCGCGAAGACTTCATCGCAGCCGACATTGCACAAAGTTACGCTGAATGTGGGGCTGCCTGCTTGTCGGTGCTCACCGATGTGCAGTTTTTTCAGGGTTGCGTGGACTATCTCAAGCAGGCCCGCGCCTCCTGCCAGTTGCCGGTGCTGCGCAAGGACTTCATGGTCGATGCCTACCAAATTTACGAGTCTCGCGCTTGCGGGGCCGACGCCATTTTGTTGATTGCGGCCATCCTCAGCGATGCGCAAATGAAAGAGTTTGAGGCCATTGCCCATGCTCTGGACATGGCGGTACTGGTGGAAGTGCACGATGCGCCCGAGTTGGCGCGCGCGTTGAAACTCAGGACCCCGCTGATAGGCATCAACAACCGCAATCTCAAAACCTTTGAGGTTTCACTGGACACCACCCTGTCGCTGCTGCACGAGGTGCCAAACGACCGGTTGCTGATTTGCGAGAGTGGCATACACAGCCGTGACGATGTGCTGCGCATGGGCGCTGCCGGCGTCAACGCGTTTTTGGTTGGTGAGGCCTTCATGCGGGCACCAGATCCGGGTGAAGCTCTGCTCGCTTTGTTCGGCTAAATCATGTTCGGTACGACCACGCTGCAGCAGCAAAGCTCAGCGCCGACTGACCAGTTGGCGTTGGTGGACCCGGCTACCTGGCCGGTCGCATCGGGCTGGCAACCTTTGGTGAAGGAGTTTTTCGACTCCCAGGCGGGCCACCAACTGGTCAGCTTTCTGCAACAGCGGCTGCAGATGGGGGCCGTCGTGTTTCCGCCGCAACCTTTGCGCTCACTCTACCTGACGCCGCCTGAATCGGTGCGGGTGGTGATCCTCGGGCAAGACCCCTACCATGGCCGGGGTCAGGCGGAAGGTCTGGCATTTTCCGTTGCGCCGGGGGTGCCGGTGCCGCCTTCGCTGCGAAACATTTTCAACGAGTTGCGGCGCGACTTGGCAACACCCATTCCTCAGTTTCCTGAGCCGGGTGGAAGTCTGGTGCGCTGGGCTCAGCAGGGGGTACTGCTGCTTAACACCTGTTTGACAGTGGAAGAGGGTCAACCGGCCAGTCACGCCGGTCGCGGCTGGGAAAGTTTGACCGACGCCGTGATCCGCAAAGTGTCGAAAGACGCTGCACCGGCGGTTTTCATGTTGTGGGGCGCGCATGCACAGAGCAAGCGCAACCTGATCGATGCGTCGCGCCATTTATTGCTTATGGCCAACCATCCCTCCCCGCTTTCGGCGTTGCGCCCACCGACGCCATTCATTGGTTGCGGGCATTTCTCCCAGGCACGGGCTTGGCGCGAGCAGCACAAGGTAGCTGACAGCCCTAAGTTCAGCCCATAACCTTTGCCTATTAACTATTCAACGACGCGCTGGTTTTTCCAGATCTTGCAAGCAAAGTCAGGTTCGTCACCCTACTTCGTGGCATAATCCAAGGTTCACATAGGAGAGGTGGCCGAGTGGTTAATGGCAGCAGACTGTAAATCTGCCCTCTTACGAGTACGATGGTTCGAATCCATCCCTCTCCACCAGTGAAATGAATTTGGAATTGACACAGTAACTGAAATATAGAGCGAGCCGTAGGGCGTTTTGGGGTTGACTGGTTCGGCTCCGATGCGGGAGTAGTTCAATGGTAGAACCCTAGCCTTCCAAGCTAATGACGCGGGTTCGATTCCCGTCTCCCGCTCCAGTGCTCAGTTGCTTGTTGAAGATGGCAGAAGGTTTTGCTTGTTCGTTGGGAAGCAACGTTCGGGAAATGCCCATTTGGCTCAGTGGCAGAGCACTCCCTTGGTAAGGGAGAGGTCCCGGGTCCGATTCCCGGAATGGGCACCAGATTTTGGTCGGGTCGGGATGTTGTGCATTTCGAGTTCTTTTGGAGAAGCAGGAAATGGGAAAAGAGAAATTTTCACGAAGCAAGCCCCACGTCAACGTGGGCACGATCGGGCACGTGGACCATGGCAAGACGACGTTGACGGCGGCGATCACGATCGTGCTGGCGGCCAAGTTCGGTGGCGAGGCCAAGGGATACGACCAAATTGACGCGGCGCCCGAAGAAAAGGCGCGTGGCATCACGATTAACACAGCGCACGTCGAATACGAAACGGCTAATCGCCATTACGCGCACGTGGATTGCCCGGGCCATGCTGACTATGTGAAGAACATGATCACGGGCGCAGCGCAGATGGATGGCGCCATTTTGGTGTGTTCGGCCGCTGACGGCCCGATGCCCCAGACCCGCGAGCACATTTTGCTGGCGCGCCAGGTGGGTGTGCCGTACATCATCGTGTTTTTGAACAAATGTGACATGGTCGACGACGCCGAGTTGCTCGAGTTGGTGGAGATGGAAGTCCGCGAGTTGTTGGACAAATACGACTTCCCGGGCGACGACACGCCGATCATCCACGGCTCAGCCAAGCTGGCCATGGAGGGTGACAAGGGCCCGTTGGGCGAGCAAGCCATCATGAAGCTGGCAGATGCGCTGGACACCTACATTCCGATGCCGGAGCGTGC
>JANXLW010000382.1 GCA_025354965.1 Betaproteobacteria bacterium | reverse complement strand
CATGAGGAAGACCGCATTGCCAGGCTCAACTGCCCGCATCCTGTTGGGCTGGCTTTTATTGGCGCTCATTGCCATCGCCGCGCCACTTGCGATGGCCGGAGAAGTAACGCTGAGGTCGTTTGGCTCCAAGGCGATGAATGCGGACTATAGATACACCATTTATTTGCCTGACGGCTATGAAAGCGGTCGCCTTCGTTACTCGGTTCTTTTTTTGCTGCACGGCAATGGTGGCGATGAAAACGAATGGCTGGTCAACGGCCGTGTGCAGGCAACGATGGATGCCTTGATATGGGAGGCAAAAGTACAACCTTCCATCATCGTCATGCCGGGCGGCGGCACGACGTGGTGGGTTGACGGCAACAAGGACAAGGCGGAGACCGCACTTGTCAGGGAACTCATCCCGCATATTGACACCACTTTTCGAACCATCAATGCGCGCGAAGGCCGCATGATTGCAGGCCTTTCCGCTGGTGGCTTCGGGACGGTGAGCGCGGTCTTCAGATATCCCGAGCTGTTTATTGCCGGCGCTGCATTGAGTCCCGCCATCTACAGTCCCACGCCGCCCTCGCATTCGTCTGCCATGCGCGTTGCGCCTTTTCAAAAAGATGGAAAGTTTGACCAGGCGTCGTGGGATCGGCTCAACTACACGGCCAGTTGGGAGTCCTACAAAAGCAGAAAAATTGTTGTTCCCCTGTACATCAACAGTGGTGATCACGACACGTTTTCTATCGCCTATCAGTCGGCGCTACTGTTTCAGAAATTGTTCGAGTATCAACCGAAGTTCGTTCAATTCCGGGTGGTCGACGGGGACCATGAATGGTCGGTCTGGCGCGAAACGATTGGCGACGCAGTCAGGTACATGAGCGGATTCGCGAGCCAACCTCAGCTTACAAAGCCTTGACTGGCCGCTGCCGATCACTACTCCAGCGCCAGGAACGCCATGATTGCTGGCAGATGCAGGCTGAAATCGGTGAGGGCGTGATCACCGCCTTCCTGCAAACGGAGCTGGGTATCGGCGTAGCGGGCTTGCATTTCGCGCCAGTCCAGCAACTCGTCACCCTTGGCGATGACGCTCAGGTAGCGATCGGCTTGCGTCAAGCCCGGTAGCGTCAGGTCGCGCAGCTCCTGGACATATTCGCTCAGAAAGAAAAAGCGTTGTTGTGGATCATGCCAGTAGGTTTGTTAACCTATGTGTCTCGCCAAGTCACGCGCCGGGTCCACTGCCGGGTTGAGGAGTACTGCTTTGCAGCCGGTTTGCTCGGCCACCCAGGTCGCATAAAACCCGCCCAGCGACGAACCGACCACTGCCATCGTTTTGTGCGGCCAGTTTGCAATGCCTGTTATCAACTGCGCCATCGCGTCGCGCGGAGACGGTGGCAATTGCGGGCACCACCAGGTCACGTCCGGATGCCGCGTAGCCATGTGTTGCGCCATGCTGCGAGCCTTGTTGGATTGCGGTGAAGAGCGAAAGCCATGCAAGTAAAGCAGGTGGGTCGTCGGGTTCAGAGCCAGCATGACGGCATCATAGTAGCGTCTGGCAAAGGATAATGTCGTCATGTCAGCAACATTTAAAAACCCCTCGCTCTGGCACCGTGTGACGCCATGGTTTCGCGGCTTTGACGGTCCGTTGGCGTTTGGCGTATTTTTACTTGCCTGCGCCGGTTTGCTGACCATGTATTCATCAGGTTTCGATCAAGGTAGTCGGTTTGAGGATCATGGGCGCAATATGTTGTTGGCTGGTGCCATTTTGTTCGTCGTGGCGCAGATTCCGCCGCAGCGGTTGATGACACTGGCGGTACCGCTCTATGTAGTGGGCGTGACGCTGCTGATTGCCGTAGCCGTCTTTGGAGTTACCAAAAAAGGGGCACGGCGCTGGCTCAATGTGGGTGTCACCATTCAGCCTAGTGAAATCCTGAAGATCGCAGTACCTTTGACGCTGGCCTGGTGGTTCCAGAAACGGGAAGGTCAGCTGCGACCGCTGGACTTTGCTGTGGCTGGGGTTTTGCTGGTTATACCCATCGCCTTGATCGTGCGCCAGCCTGATCTGGGTACAGCAATTCTGGTGCTGTCGGCTGGTATGAGCATTATTTTTTTCGCCGGCCTGTCCTGGAAGTGGATTGCGCCGCCAGTACTGCTGGGGGTGCTGGCGGTGGCGCTGATAGTAGGTTTTGAGCCACAACTGTGTGCTGACGGTGTACGCTGGCCGGTGATGCACGATTACCAGCAACAGCGTATCTGCACTCTGCTGGATCCCACCCGTGATCCACTGGGAAAAGGATTCCACATCATTCAAGGCATGATTGCGATTGGCTCGGGTGGTTTTTGGGGCAAGGGTTTTATGCAAGGCACGCAAACACATCTGGAATTCATTCCCGAGCGCACGACCGACTTTATTTTTGCTGCGTTTTCTGAAGAATTCGGTCTGTTTGGAAACCTGCTGTTGATTGCTGGTTTTGGCTTTCTGATCCTGCGTGGCCTGGCCATTGCCCTGGAAGCGCCGACGCTGTTCTCAAGGTTGCTGGCGGGCAGCATCACCTTGATTTTTTTCACCTATGCCTTTGTCAATATGGGCATGGTCAGCGGCATTTTGCCGGTGGTGGGCGTGCCGCTGCCGTTCATCAGCTACGGCGGCACAGCCATGGTCACGCTGGGCATGGGTTTGGGGATTCTGATGTCGATCGCCAAGTCAAAACGGCTGGTGCAGTCGTAAAATCAGCCGATGATCTCTCGCGAACCTACTCTTGAACGCCTGGCTATTGCCAAGTCCCTGCTGCTTGACCCGTTTGGGCTGGACGAATCCCACTTGTCTCGCGCTCTAAATGAAATCAAGGCGCACAAGGTTGACGAGGCCGACCTGTATTTCCAGTACACCCGCTCGGAAGGCTGGAGTCTGGAAGAAGGCATTGTCAAAACCGGTTCCTTCAGCATCGACCAGGGTGTTGGCGTGCGAGCTGTCAGTGGCGAAAAAACCGCATTTGCGTACTCGGACGATATCTCTGAGGTTTCGCTTTTGGATGCGGCCCGCACAGTGCGAACCATTTCGACAGCAGCGCAAGCCGCGCGAACTCGCGTCCCCAAAAAGATGATTGCCGAGTCGCGCTCTCTGTATCTCGGTGTGGACCCGATTGCCACGCTGGACAGCACGGCCAAGGTCAAATTGCTGGACCAAGTGGAGAAGGCAGCCCGTGCCAAAGACCCGCGAGTAGCACAAGTCATGGCCGGTTTGGCAAGTGAATACGACGTCGTGCTGGTGGCGCGCGCCGACGGCACGCTGGCTGCGGACGTACGCCCGCTGGTACGCTTGTCTGTGACGGTGATTGCTGAACACAAAGGTCGGCGCGAAATGGGATCGGCCGGCGGCGGTGGCCGCTTCGGGCTGGCTTACTTTGATGATGCCATGGTCACGCAATACGTTGACGAGGCAGTCAAGGCGGCGCTGACCAATCTGGAAGCACGGGCTGCACCCGCCGGTGAAATGACGGTAGTACTGGGCCCTGGCTGGCCCGGAATTTTGTTGCACGAAGCCATTGGTCACGGGCTGGAGGGCGACTTCAACCGCAAGGGTTCAAGTGCATTTGCTGGCCGTGTTGGCCAGCGTGTGGCCGCCAAAGGCGTCACGGTGCTTGATGATGGAACGATTGCCGACCGCCGTGGCTCACTCAATGTGGATGACGAAGGCAATACCAGTCAACGCAATGTGCTGATCGAGGACGGCATTTTGAAGGGCTATATCCAGGACGCCATGAACGCACGCCTGATGGGCGTCAAACCGACGGGCAACGGTCGGCGTGAAAGCTACGCCCATGTCCCGATGCCGCGCATGACCAATACCTACATGCTGGCCGGTGACAAAGCGCCCGACGAAATTGTCGCCAGCATCAAAAGAGGCTTGTATGCAACCAACTTTGGCGGCGGCCAGGTGGACATCACCTCCGGCAAGTTTGTGTTTTCCGCCAGCCAGGCATTCTGGGTGGAAAGCGGCAAGATTTTGTATCCGGTGAAAGGCGCCACCCTGGTCGGCAGCGGGCCCGAGTGCCTGAAGCGCGTCAGCATGGTGGGCAATGACATGAAGCTTGACAGCGGTGTGGGCACCTGTGGCAAGGAAGGCCAGAGCGTACCGGTGGGTGTGGGTCAACCAACCTTGCGAATCGACGGTCTGACGGTGGGTGGTACTGCCTGAAATGCAGTTTGCCTTCAGCATTGAACCTTGAGTGTGCTACATTTAATGCCATGAAATCGACTCGTTTTTTCTTCAGCTATTTTTGGTTCTCCAGCGCCAGCGGCGGTAGAGAGTTCTGAACGTACCCTGAGAAAACGTTCTGATCTTCCAAAAACCGCCGGCACCCCGGCGGTTTTTTTATGTCTTTATGAATTTGGTCAATTGACTTGAGGAGCCTCACCATGAAATCAAAAGCCACTGTTGCCAGCACCGACGCCTGGTATGCGAAAAACGTTGCCAACACCTCTGACCGCACTGGCCAGACCGACGACGAACGCATCAAGGACATTACCGTGTTGCCTCCCCCCGAGCATTTGATCCGTTTCTTCCCGATTCGTGGAACAGCCATCGAGTCGTTAATTGGCGCTACCCGCCAGCGCATCCACGACATCATGGCGGGCACGGATGACCGTTTGCTGGTCGTGATCGGTCCTTGTTCCATTCACGACCCCGCCGCCGCTGTGGAGTACGCAAGAAGGCTCAAGGTGGCGCGTGAGAAGTATGCGGATACGCTGGAGATCGTCATGCGGGTGTATTTCGAGAAGCCGCGCACCACCGTCGGCTGGAAAGGCCTTATCAACGACCCCTATCTGGACGAAACCTTTCGCATCGACGAAGGGCTGCGCATGGCGCGTCAGTTGCTAATTGAAATCAATCATGTTGGATTGCCCGCTGGCAGCGAATTTCTGGATGTAATTTCACCGCAATATCTGGGCGACTTGATCTCCTGGGGCGCCATTGGCGCGCGTACCACCGAAAGTCAGGTCCACCGCGAGCTTGCCTCCGGCCTGTCGGCACCGATTGGCTTCAAGAATGGGACCGATGGCAATATCAAAATTGCTACCGATGCCATACAGGCCGCCGCTGGTGGCCACCACTTTCTGTCCGTTCACAAAAATGGTCAAGTGGCAATTGTGCAAACCGGCGGCAACAAGGATTGCCACTTGATTCTGCGAGGTGGCAAGGCGCCCAACTATGACGCGCTGAGTGTTGCTGCTGCCTGCAAAGACCTGGAAAAGGCCAAGTTGCCAGCGGCCTTGATGATTGATTGCAGTCACGCCAATAGCAGCAAGCAGTTTGAAAGGCAGCTCGATGTAGCGCGCGATATCGCGCGTCAAATTGCCAGTGGATCCAGGAGTGTGTTCGGCGTGATGGTGGAGAGCCACTTGCTTGCCGGGTCCCAGAAATTCACGCCGGGAAAGGACAAGGCTGTCGAGCTCGAATTCGGCAAAAGCATCACTGACGCCTGCCTGGGGTGGGATGATTCTCAGGTGGCGCTGGAGCTGCTGTCGAAGGCGGTCAAGGCACGTCGGTCGCACTAGCGAAGCACTATTTTTTTGATAGCGCTGCAAGCAGTTTGCGGTGAATGTCACCAAAGCTGCCGTTGCTCATGCACACGATGTGATCGCCCGCGCGTGCGCTGCCAACGACCTGTGATATGAGCGTGTCAATGTTGTCGGCCACTTGAGCGCGTTTGCCCAACGTGGCTAGCGCCTCGCGTGCGTTCCAGTCCAGACCGCCGCTGTGACAAAACGCTAGATCTGCCTGTTCCAGGCTCCATGGCAACTGCGCTTTCATGCTGCCCAGTTTCATGGTGTTTGAGCGCGGCTCAAAGACCGCCAGGATTCGTTTGTCGGGTCCGATGCGGCGTTTCAGCCCGTCCACTGTGGTCCGGATGGCGGTGGGGTGGTGGGCAAAATCGTCATAAACTGCGATGCTGCCGTCAGTCCGCACAACCGTGCCGCGCAACTCCATGCGTCGTTTCACGTTTTCAAAGTTACCCAAGGCGCGCGCCGCAATTTCGGGTGAAACGCCAACGTGCTGGGCGGCGGCAATGGCCGCCAGCGCATTGAGCTGGTTATGCAAGCCGGTAAGTGCCCACTTAACTTGCCCCACAGGCAAACCATGACACAAAACATCAAACGCATGGGGCTCGCCGGTCGCGGTAAAGTCGCTCACCAACGCGCCGAAGCTGCGAACCTCGCTCCAGCAACCGGCGTGCAAAACACGTGTCAAGCTCTCTTCCAGGTCATTGACAATCAGGCGACCATGGGACGGCACGGTGCGCACCAGGTGGTGAAACTGCCGCTCGATTGCCGCCAGGTCATCAAAAATGTCGGCGTGATCGAATTCCAGGTTGTTGAGCACCACCGTACGGGGGCGATAGTGCAAAAACTTGCTGCGTTTGTCGAAAAACGCAGTGTCGTACTCGTCGGCCTCAATCACAAAGGCTTGGCCGCTGCCCAGCCTTGCGGATACACCAAAGTTCATTGGCACGCCACCGACCAGAAAGCCAGGTTGCTGACCGGCCGATTCAAGTATCCAGGCAATCATTGCGGTAGTGGTAGTCTTGCCATGAGTGCCGGCTACCGCAATCACATGCTGGCCCTGCAGCACTTGCTCCGCCAGCCATTGTGGACCGCTGGTGTAAGGCAGTCCGGCGTTCAGAATGGCTTCCATCAGCGGAAACTTCGGCATGCCATTCGGCAGGTGAGCACGGCTGACTACATTGCCCACCACGAAAACGTCCGGCTGCAGTGCCAACTGGTCGGCTCCAAAACCTTCAACGAGTTCAATGCCAAACGCACGTAACTGGTCGCTCATCGGCGGGTAAACCCCGGCGTCGCAACCCGTTACTTTATGACCGGACTTGTGAGCCAGCGCCGCCAGGCCGCCCATGAAAGTGCCACAAATGCCAAGAATGTGAATATGCATGGCTTAATTTTAGGCGCGCAGCATCAGGCGTAAAGCACAGGCAAAATAGTGATCTATGGATACTTTGAGATCAGAACTCTCGGCCGTTGCCGCCCGCATGGTGGTGGACGAAGGCCTTGATTACGGTCCCGCCAAGCAGCGTGCCCTCAGGCTTTTAGGTTTGCCGCTGCGCACAGAACTACCCGGCAATGACGAAATAGAGGACGCGGTGGTGGATCACATCGCCATTTTCTGCGCTGAAACACAAGCTGAAGAATTGCTGGCTTTACGTCGTCTTGCTTTGGTCTGGATGGAGCGCATGGCGATTTTTCGACCCCATTTGGGCGGTGCTGTGTGGCACGGTACGGCGACGCGTCTGTCCGATATCTACATTCAATTATTTTGTGATGACTGCAAGTCGGCTGAAATTGCACTGATTGATCGTCACGTGAAATACGTCGCCCGAACCATGACCGGCTGGCACGGACAACCGGTCGAGGCGCTCAGCGTGCACGCTTTTTGCCCTCACCTGGGTGAAGAGGTCGGCGTACATTTACAGGTCTATGATCGAGATGACGTACGAGGCGCTTTGCGGCCTGACACCAAAGGGCGTACGCCGCGCGGTGATCTGGCGGCAGTGCATCGTTTGTTGCATGATCGGTAATCATGACTGACATCGACCTCACTTCTGAATTTTCGGAAACCCACTTCAACCATCGCCGGCGCGGGTTGCTGCTTGCCGTAGCCAGTGTCGCCACGCTGGCCGGTGCTGGCTTCGCCTGGCGGAACTCCCAGCCCGAAGCGGTCGTTCATAGTGCCGAAGCAGGACTTTGGGAGCTGGAATTTGCGACACTTCAGGGAGGTTCAATGCGGATGGCGGCATTGCGTGGAAAACCTCTGGTACTTAATTTTTGGGCCACATGGTGTCCCCCTTGCTTGGAGGAACTTCCATTAATAAGCGGCTTTTTTCAACAAAAGTCATCTAGCGGTTGGCAAGTTCTAGGTTTGGCGGTGGATCAGTTGGAGCCGGTGAAACACTTTCTGAGCCGCAGTCCAGTCACATTTCCGGTGGTGATGGCAGGAATGTCTGGCATCGAACTCAGTCGATCACTCGGCAACTTGAGTGGCGCTTTACCATTTACTGTAGTGCTCGGCTCAAATGGACGGGTGTCGTACCGTAAAATGGGTAAAGTAACCGCCGAAGATATGCGCCATTGGACCGCAGTGGCGTAGCCTCAAACTGGTCCTGACAGGCTGTCGGAAATCCCTTCTTGCATTTGGCCACCTTTCGGCTGGAACATCCGTTCTAAAAAGAAGTCAGTGAAATAGTAGAAGATGACCATTTTTCAAAGAATTTAATGTAAATTAGATGGTCGTTAAATAATATCGTTGGAGACCTCATGGATCTTAGAAAACTCAAGACACTGATCGACCTGGTGTCGGACTCAAACGTCTCAGAACTTGAAATTACCGAAGCAGAAGGCAAAGTTCGAATTGTCAAGAGCGGCGCAACTTTGGTCCAACAGAGCGCGACGCCACTGCCTTCGGCGCCACCTGTGCCAATGTCGGTGCCCGGCGCGCAGGCAGTCGCGCCAACCGCTGCTGCGATGCCTGTTGTCGCCAGTCACTACGTTAAATCACCGATGGTCGGAACGTTCTATCGCTCGGCCTCCCCTGGCGCCAAGTCTTTTGTGGAGGTCGGCGATTCCGTCAAGTCGGGTGAGACGGTTTGCATCATTGAAGCCATGAAAATTCTCAATGAAATCGAGTCGGATAAATCGGGAACCGTGACCCAAATTCTGTGCGAAAACGGGCAGGCCGTTGAATACGGACAGCCTTTGTTCGTCATTGAATAGTGCAGCCGCCGACGCCTATGTTCAAGAAAATCCTGATTGCCAATCGGGGCGAAATTGCCCTCAGAATTCAACGCGCTTGCCGTGAACTCGGTGTGCGCGCCGTCATGGTTTATTCCGAGGCAGACCGAGAGGCAAAATATATCAAGCTGGCCGAAGAAGCGGTTTGCATCGGGCCGGCGGCTTCGGCGCTAAGTTATCTGAATATGCCCGCCATTATTTCTGCAGCCGAAGTGACGGATGCCGAGGCGATTCACCCAGGCTACGGTTTTTTGAGCGAAAACGCAGACTTTGCAGAGCGAGTAGAAAAGAGCGGCTTCCAGTTCATTGGACCGACGCCAGAGTCAATTCGAATCATGGGCGACAAAGTTTCGGCCAAGCAGGCGATGATCAAGGCTGGGGTTCCCTGCGTGCCTGGATCGGAAGGCGAATTGCCTGACGACCCGCTACAAATTCGCCGCATTGCAAAGGCGGTTGGCTACCCCGTCATCATCAAGGCGGCAGGAGGTGGTGGCGGACGTGGCATGCGCGTAGTGCATACGGAAGCCGCGCTGGTGAATGCCGTAACGATGACCAAGGCGGAAGCCGGCGCCGCCTTTGGAAATCCGGCGGTTTACCTTGAGAAGTTCCTGCAAAATCCCCGGCACGTCGAGATCCAGATTCTGGCCGATAAATTCAAGAATGCGGTTTACCTTGGAGAGCGTGATTGCTCGATGCAGCGCAGGCATCAGAAAATCATTGAAGAAGCGCCGGCACCCGGCATTGTCCGCAAACTGATAGAGCGGGTTGGTGAGCGGTGTGTTGCAGCTTGCAAGAAAATTGGCTACCGCGGCGCCGGAACCTTTGAGTTTTTGTATGAAGAGGGTGAGTTTTATTTCATCGAGATGAATACCCGAGTTCAGGTGGAACACCCGGTAACTGAAATGACCACTGGGGTGGACATTGTGAAGACGCAGATCATGGTGGCAGCTGGCGAAAAGCTGCCGTTTACACAGCGTGATATTCAATTTCGCGGTCACGCCATTGAGTGTCGATTGAACGCTGAAGATCCGTACAAATTCATTCCTTCGCCCGGCCGGGTCACCACTTGGCATGCCCCAGGTGGACCTGGAGTGCGGGTCGATTCTCATGTTTACACCAATTACTTTGTGCCACCGAATTACGACTCCATGATTGGAAAGATAATTGTGCACGGCGATACGCGGGAGCAGGCTATGGCCCGCATGCGAACAGCATTGGGCGAAACTGTGGTGGAAGGCATCAACACCAATATCGCGCTACACCGGGAACTGATGGTGGATGCGAAGTTTATGGCTGGTGGCACCAATATTCATTATTTGGAAGAGTGGCTGGCGCAGCACAAGCGTTGAGTCAGATATTGCGTGTTTGAACTCGGTCTGATTTGCCCGGAAAATCGGGTTGAGAGCTTGAGCGACGCGCTCGATGCGCTGGACGCTTTGAGCGTCAGCGTGGAGGACGCCGACGCCCAGACTGATGCCGAACAAGCATTGTTTGGCGAGCCGGGCATGGCACCGCCCAAGGACGGCTGGCAGCGGTCACGGGTATTGGCACTGTATGTCTCGGAAAAACTGGCTAAAGATGCGTTGATTGTTTTGCAGGCCCAGGATTTTTTTGTTGGCTGCCAATTTTTGGGTGTCCATGAAGTGCCGGAGCAGGATTGGGTACGCCTGACTCAGTCGCAGTTCCAGCCGGTGTCTATCACACCGGATTTTTGGATTGTGCCGACCTGGCATGAGCCACCGGTACAGGCTCGCACAATCATTCGACTTGATCCTGGCCTGGCGTTTGGCACCGGTACCCATCCCACAACCCGGATGTGTTTGCGCTGGATTGCGCAGCACATGCTGGCGGACATATCAGGGACGGAAAACAAGCTGGGTCGAGTTCTGGACTATGGATGTGGCTCCGGAATTCTTGCCATCGGTGTCGCCAAATATGGCGCTACAGATATAGACGCCGTTGACATTGACGAAGCGGCGGTTCAGTCCACCCGGCTCAATGCGCAAGCCAATCAAGTTGCCATCAAAGCTGGCCTACCCGATATCGCAAGCGGTGTGTACCAGACCGTTTTAGCCAATATTCTGGCAACACCCCTAAAGGTATTGGCACCCTTGCTGTGGTCGCGTGTGGCGCTTGGTGGTTCGCTGGTGTTGGCGGGTATTCTGGAGCGCCAGGCCGAAGAACTCAAAGCGGCCTACGCCTCACATTGCCAGCTAAACATCTCAGACCAGCAAGAGGGATGGATATTGATGACCGCGACGCGCTGATTCTCTCTGG
The DNA here is from genome assembly GCA_025354965.1 of Betaproteobacteria bacterium. Classification (GTDB taxonomy): domain Bacteria; phylum Pseudomonadota; class Gammaproteobacteria; order Burkholderiales; family Burkholderiaceae_C; genus Rhodoferax. The sequence goes on along the minus strand of JANXLW010000382.1, from coordinate 15,786 downwards.
GAACGACTCTACAATGTTTTGCAAATGAGCATGATCACACGTTGCCCGGGGTGCCAGACGCTGTTCAAGGTGGTACCCGATCAGCTTCGGATTTCCGAAGGATGGGTTCGATGCGGTCATTGCAGTCAAATTTTCGATGCCACGCCTCACCTCTTGCCACTTGAGCAACTGTCGGCTATTCTCGATCCGGTCGACGATCATGAACAGCACGATGAACAACCGCACTTGTCCGAACCGAACCCCGACGTTCATGCAAACCCCGAGCCACAAGCAAATCTGAATTTGGTTGCCGAAAGTGATCCCAGTCCTGAGTCGAGCACCATTTCATTTTTGCGTGATACTGACAATGGCTCATTTTGGCGTAGGCCAATCCAACGGGCTGCATTGGTTTTTGTCAGTTTGGCGTTGTTGCTTGGACTATCGGTTCAAATTGTGCTTCATGAGCGCGACACCATTGCGGCGTTTCAACCTGGTTTAAGCTCTTGGTTGGTGGCGCTTTGTGGCCCATTCAATTGCACCCTGGCACCGCTGCGCCGAATTGAATCGATTGTGATTGACAGTGCATCGTTTAACAAGATTCGAGCAGACGCCTATCGTTTGAACTTCACGGTAAAAAATGTGGCGCAGGTTGCACTGGCCATACCGGCCATTGAATTGGCACTGACAGACACGCTTGACCAGCCCTTGGTGCGGCGAGTCTTTTTGCCGTCAGAGCTAGGCGTCAAATCTGACGCCCTTGCGGCAGGCTCTGAGTGGTCGGCGTCCCTTGCCTTGGCAGTCAAAGCCGAAGGAATGGCAGAGCGAGTCGTCGGTTACCGCTTACTTACTTTTTATCCCTGAACACTATCCCAAAAACTATGGCTTCCCTTATCTGCGGCTCCCTGGCTTTCGACACCATCATGAATTTCGAAGGTCGGTTTTCTGAACAAATCTTGCCCGATCAATTGCATATTTTGAATGTCTCATTTTTGGTGCCAGCGCTGCGGCGCGATTTTGGCGGATGCGCCGGCAACATCGCCTACAGTCTCAGGCAACTGGGCGGGACACCACTTCCCATGGCCGCTATTGGAAGCGACGGTGGGGTTTATCTCGAGCGTTTGAAGTTGCAAGGCATAGCCACCGACTTCGTGCGAACCGTTGATGCTGTCTATACCGCGCAGGCCATGATCATTACCGACGCTGACAACAATCAGATCAATGGCTTTCACCCCGGCGCCATGGACTATGCTCAATTGACAAAGATCAGCGCCCGCAGCGACATCAAACTTGGAATCGTCGCGCCGGATGGACGCGATGCCATGCTGCAACATGCCGAGCAGTTCGCCGTCGCCGATATTCCGTTTGTTTTTGATCCGGGTCAGCAGCTGCCGCGCTTCGACGGCGAAGAGCTGAGGTCGTTTATAGGACAGGCGAGCTGGGTCACTGTCAATGACTATGAGGGCAAGATGCTGAGTGAACGCACCGGCTGGAATTGCGCAGAAATTTCGCGCAAGGTGCAAGGGATGATAGTTACCTTGGGCAGCGCGGGCAGTGAAGTATGGATAGACGGCGAGCAAACACATGTACCATCAGTCAAAGCATTGACACCGGTTGATCCCACGGGTTGCGGCGATGCGTACCGTGGTGCCTTGTTGTTCGGACTGGAGCAGGGCTGGTCACTGTCGCGATGTGCGGCGCTGGGAAATCAAATGGGGGCACTCAAAATTGCGCAACGTGGACCGCAGAACTACACGGTCGACTTGAAGTCTCTTGACTGGTAGTTAAAAAAGAAAAAAGCCCGGCGCTTTAGGCACCGGGCTTGAAGCCGAACCATGAAGGTTCAGGGCTTGCTGGCGGTCGGAAATGGCCACGCGGCCTGCGGGTTCAGAGTGGTCTGAGCAGCAGGGGCAGCCGGAGCAGGCGCTGCCTTGGCAGCGGGTGCTTTCGCGGCTTTCTTCGCAGCCGGCTTCTTGGCTGCTTTCTTGGCGGCTGGCTTTTTAGCAGCAGGTTTTTTGGCCGCAGCAGCTTTCTTCGCAGGTGCCTTTTTAGCAGCTGCCTTTTTGGCCGGAGCGGCTTTCTTGGCTGCTGGTTTCTTGGCAGCTACTTTTTTAGCCGCTACCTTCTTCGCTGGCGCTGCTTTCTTGGCGGGCGCCTTTTTAGCAGCTACTTTTTTAGCTGCCACTTTCTTCGCTGGCGCCGCCTTCTTGGCCGGTGCCTTCTTAGCAGCTACTTTTTTAGCTGCTACTTTCTTCGCTGGTGCGGCCTTTTTTGCGGCCGGTTTTGTTGCAGTTGCCATTATTTTCTCCTTGATCAATAAACAAAGAGCACTTCATGCGGGTTGGAATGCATGAAGCGATTCATGATGTTGGGTTCAATCCCAGCACCATGAACTCGGGTCCACAAACAATCCTGTCCCCTGGACGGGACAGCAACGGTTTGTGAAATTCTTGTGGTCATTTGGTTCAGCTCAGTCCCAGGAAAGCGCACCGCCGGATTGATACTCAATGACGCGGGTTTCAAAGAAGTTGCGCTCTTTTTTTAGGTCGATCATTTCGCTCATCCAAGGGAACGGATTTTCTTCGTTCGGGTAAAGCACGTCGAGCCCGATCTGCGTGGCACGGCGGTTGGCGATATATCGCAAGTAGCCCTTGAACATGGACGCATTCATGCCCAGCACGCCACGCGGCATGGTGTCTTCCGCGTATCTGTATTCGAGCTCTACTGCTTGTTCAAATAAAGCCTTGATGTCTGCCTTGAATTCGGAGTTCCACAAATGAGGGTTCTCCAGTTTGATCTGATTGATCAGGTCAATGCCAAAGTTGCAGTGCATCGACTCGTCGCGCAGAATGTATTGGTATTGCTCGGCCGCGCCGGTCATTTTGTTTTGCCGACCCAGGGCCAGGATTTGCGCAAAACCAACGTAGAAAAACAGGCCCTCCATCAGGCAGGCAAACACGATCAGAGACTTCAACAGGATTTGATCGGCTTGCGGTGTCCCAGTTTTGAAACTCGGGTCCATGATCGCTTCAATGAAGGGAATTAAAAACTCATCTTTGTCGCGAATCGACTTGATCTCGTTGTAGGCATTGAAGATCTCGCTTTCGTCCAGACCCAATGACTCCACGATGTACTGGTAAGCATGGGTATGAATGGCTTCTTCAAAAGCCTGACGCAATAAAAATTGCCGGCACTCAGGGGCCGTGATGTGGCGGTAAGTACCCAGCACAATATTGTTGGCGGCCAGCGAATCTGCCGTCACGAAAAACCCCAGATTGCGCTTGATGATGCGGCGCTCATCCTCGCTCAGGCCATGGGGGTCTTTCCACAACGCGATGTCACGCGTCATGTTGACTTCTTGCGGCATCCAGTGATTGGCACAGCTCGAGAGATATTTTTCCCACGCCCACTTGTACTTGAAAGGGACCAGCTGATTGACATCTGTCTTGCCGTTGATGATGCGTTTGTCGGCGGCGTTAACGCGACGCGGAATGTTGGCAATCGTTTCAGATGACGAATAGTCCTTCAGACGGCTGCTCGACGAGCCGAGTACTTGAGACAATTGTGGTGTGGGCTTGATTTGTTCTTCCCAGGTCAACATAAATAATTCCGATCAGCGAATTATGCGAGCAGCGAAATGAAATGAAAAGTATTCATTCACATCAATGTCATATTGTCGTGTTGAGTGTTGTGCCGCAGCATCGCATTGCAAGGCGCCAGGAAGTGCGTCAGCATTCATTGGCATGACTCACATGTCGGATCGTCCACGCCGCAAAAGCGGACGTCTGTTGCAGGTGTCGATGCCATCTGAATTTTTGCCAGAGCAACGGCAGCATCCATTGCACTCATGCTACTGCCACTATGCTGTGATTCATGCCCTGAAGATACAGCGTTCAGTCGCCCTGCATTTACGGTTGATTTTTCAACGTGGGTGGCCGATTGGGTGCGCAAATAGTAGCTCGTCTTCAAGCCGCGAACCCAAGCCAGCTTGTAGGTGTCGTCAAGTTTTTTACCTGAGACACCTGCCATATAAATATTAAGGGACTGCGCTTGATCGATCCATTTCTGTCGGCGTGCCGCAGCTTCCACCAGCCATTGCGGCTCCACTTCGAACGCGGTCGCATACAAGGCCTTGATGTTCGCCGGAACCCGGTCAATCGAATGCAGCGAGCCATCAAAGTGTTTCAGGTCCATCACCATCACGTCATCCCAAAGCCCCAGGCTTTTGAGGTCGCGCACCAGGTAGTGATTGATGATGGTGAACTCGCCGGACAGGTTGGACTTGACCGAGAGGTTACCGAAGCACGGTTCGATGGAAGCGTCGACACCAATGATGTTAGAGATGGTGGCGGTTGGGGCGATGGCAGTGCAATTGGAGTTGCGCATGCCGTCTCTGACAATTTTCTGGCGCAAGGCGCCCCAGTCCAGTGTGCTGGAGCGATCCACATCCACAAACCCGCCACGCTCACGTGCCAGCAGGTCCAGGGTGTCGATCGGCAAAATTCCCTTGTCCCACAGCGAACCTTGGTAGCTGGAGTACTTGCCGCGTTCATGTGCCAGTTCGGTGGAAGCCCAATAAGCGTAGTAGCAGATGGCCTCCATCGACCGGTCGGCAAACTCGACAGCAGCGTCGCTGGCGTAGGGAATGCGTAACTCATACAGACAGTCCTGAAAAGCCATCATTCCCAGGCCTACCGGCCGGTGCCGCATATTGGAGTCACGGGCTTTTTTTACGGCGTAGTAGTTGATGTCAATGACGTTGTCGAGCATGCGCATCGCGGTGGTGATGGTCTTTTGCAGCTTTGCGTGATCAAGAACTTTGGCGCCACCGGCCGGGCCGCACGAGTCGTCTTTGAGGTGCTGCAGCAAGTTGACGGAACCGAGATTGCACACCGCAGTCTCCGTATCGCTGGTATTGAGCGTGATCTCAGTGCACAGGTTGCTGGAGTGCACGACGCCGACATGCTGTTGTGGTGAGCGGATATTGCAGGCATCCTTGAAGGTAATCCAGGGGTGGCCAGTTTCAAACAGCATGGTCAGCATTTTTCGCCACAGGTCAGCCGCTGGCAAAGTGCGGCTTGGCTTTAACTCGCCGCGCGCTGCCTTGGCCTCGTAAGCCACATAAGCTGTTTCGAAGTCAAGCCCGAATTTGTCATGCAGGTCGGGCACGTTGTTGGGTGAGAACAGAGTCCATTGGCCTTTTTCCATGACGCGCCGCATGAACAGATCGGGAATCCAGTTGGCGGTGTTCATGTCGTGCGTGCGACGGCGATCATCGCCGGTGTTTTTGCGCAACTCCAGGAACTCTTCGATGTCTAAGTGCCAGGTTTCCAGGTAAGTGCAAACCGCTCCCTTGCGCTTGCCGCCCTGATTGACCGCCACCGCGGTGTCATTCACGACCTTTAAAAAGGGCACGACGCCTTGCGACTCGCCATTGGTGCCCTTGATGTGGGCGCCCAAAGCGCGCACCCGCGTCCAGTCGTTGCCCAGGCCGCCGGCGAACTTGGACAGCAGGGCGTTTTCCTTGATCGATTCATATATGCCGTCCAGGTCATCCGGCACGGTGGTCAGGTAACAACTCGAAAGCTGCGAGCGCAAGGTCCCGCTATTGAACAGCGTCGGCGTGCTGGACATGAAGTTAAAAGAGGACAGAACCTCATAGAACTCGATAGCCTGCGCCTCGCGGTTCACCTCGTTGAGTGCCAACCCCATTGCAACGCGCATGAAAAAAGCCTGCGGCAATTCAATGCGTGCTTTGTCGATGTGCAGAAAATAGCGGTCGTACAAGGTTTGCAGACCCAGGTAATCAAACTTCAAATCGCGATCAGCCTTGAGCGCGGCGCCCAAACGCTGCAGGTCAAACTGAAGCAGCCTTTCGTCGAGCAGATCATGCTCGATTCCTGTTCGGATGAATTGTGGGAAGTAGTCTACGTAGGCCTGCGCCATGTCGGTCTGCGCTACATCTTTGCCCAGCACTTCCTTGGCAATCGTATGAAACAAAAGGCGCGCTGTGGCATAGGTGTAGTCGGGATCTTTTTCAATCAGTGTGCGCGCTGCCAGTACCGATGCCTTGTAGACCTCATCCATCGGCACACCGTCATAAAGGTTGCGCAGGGTCTCGGCCAAGATTGGTTCAGGTTTGATGTCGCTGCCCAATCCAGCGCAGGCCAATTCAATGAGTTTCTTCAGGCGCTCCAGATCAAGAACGATGCGCTCTCCCTGGTCGACGGCGTACAGCAAGGTTGCTGTAGGCGGCTTTGCGGATGCCATTTTGGCTCGCTCCTGGCTGCGCCTTTCACGGTACAGCACATAGGCACGCGCGATCTCGTGATGACCACCACGCATCAGACCGAGTTCAACCTGGTCTTGCACATCCTCGATGTGAAAGGTGCCGCCAGCCGGGCGCGAGCGGACCAGGGCACGAATCACGATTTGCGTCAGGTCGTCCACCACTTCGCGTACGCTGGCAGAGGCGGCACCCTGCGTGCCATGCACTGCCAGAAAAGCCTTCACCATGGCGACAGCGATTTTCCCCGGCTCAAAGGGCACGACGGCGCCGTTGCGGCGAATGATCTGGTAATGGTTCAGTGAATTGGCTGCCACATTGCTGGCGCCGTCAGCGTTGATTGAAGTAAAAACATCGGTCTGCAGGCTGGCTGGCATATTCAAAGCGGTTTGCATTTAATTTCTCGTCTCTGTCTGTCTGGCGTTGGATTCAGGGTCGCTTCAAACAGAACCGGTGGGCATATCGGCAGTTTGTCATCATAAGAGTGACACACTATATATGGTGTCTTGAGTGATTACAAGCCGCTACCGGTAGTGTTCTATGCCAAAGATGGTCATTTTCGGCACAGACTCGAAAAAATTGGAATCAAGAAACAATTGCGGACTGCACACCGATCGGAAAATGCTTTAGCGGCAGGCCCAGGGACCGCTGCAAGAGACGCCAGTCAAAGCCGTCTCCCGGGTCGCGCTTTCGTCCTGGCGCAATATGTTCGTGGCCAGCAATATCAGTGACGTCGTAGCCTTGCAAAATGGCCGCGCACAAACTCACCAGTGTTTCATATTGACTGGCTTCAAAGTTACCCCCTTCGACACCTTCAAGTTCGATCCCGATAGAGTTGTCATTGCAGTTGCTGCGACCGAGGTAACTGGAGACGCCAGCATGCCAGGCGCGGTCATCAGCGCTGACGAATTGCAATAGTTCACCCTGGCGCCTGATATAAAAATGAGAAGATACTTGCAGACCTTGCAGGCTCTTGAAGTACGGGTGCTGATCCCATTCAAGCTGATTGTTGAACAGATCCAGTACCGCGTTGCCGCCGTATTGGCCGGGTGGCAGGCTGATGCAGTGCAGCACGATCAAATCAACCTCAACTTGCGGCGGACGAGGACCGAAATTGGGCGAAGCCAGGGAACTGGCAAATTGGTACCAGCCGTCACGCCAAAGCGGCGACTGGCTTTGAGTTTCAGACCGGTTCATCGGAAAAGTCGCCAGTGTGAGGCGTGTCGATATGCAATCTGGCGATGCGGTAACGCATTTGTCGCAAACTCAGGCCCAATCGGGCGGCGGCGGCGGTGCGGTTAAAGCCGGATTCACGCAGTGCACGGATCAGTATTTCGCGCTCTGCGCTGTCAAGGTGGCTTTGCAAATCGCTCGGTATGGTGATCTGATTGTCATCCAGCACTGCCGGCTCAGTAGTCGTGACCGCAGTTTCGTGGTTCAACACTTGATACGTTGAAGGTTCAATCTGCAGTTCATCTTCCTCGCTCAATGCCACTGCACGGTGCAGCAGGTTCTCCAACTCCCGAACGTTGCCCGGCAAGGGGTCGCCGGCAAGTTGAACGAGCAATGCGTCAGACAAAGTCGGTACTTCAATGCCAGATTCAAGCGCGATCCGGCGCAGCAAGGTTTCGCACAGCGCGGGTAAATCCTCGCGGCGTTCGCGCAGTGGCGGAATCAAAATCTGAATCACATTCAAACGGTAGTAAAGATCTTGACGAAAGCGTCCGGCATGAACTTCGGTTGCCAAATCCTTGTGCGTGGCACTGACAATGCGCACATCGACCGCCTCCTCTTGTGGTGACCCGATCGGGCGAATACAGCGCTCCTGTATGGCACGCAGTAGTTTGGACTGCATGGCCAGTGGCAAGTCGCCAATTTCGTCCAGAAATAAAGTGCCTCCGCGGGCGGCTTGAAAAAAGCCGTCACGGTCTTGCGTAGAACCGGTATACGCGCCTTTTCTGGCGCCAAAAAACTCAGTCTCGAGAAGGTTTTCAGGAATGGCGCTGCAGTTAACCGCAACCCAGGGACCGCCGGCACGGTGGCTATTGGCATGAATCGCGTTAGCCACCAGTTCCTTGCCGGTGCCGGACTCGCCAGTGACCAGAATCGGGGCCATGCTGCAGGCAACTTTGACGATCCGTTCCTTCACCAGCCGCATGCTGCTGGACATACCCACCAGGCGTGTCAGCGCGGCTTCGCCTGCCCGACTTGGGGGGGCGACGCTGCGCCCGGCAGCGCCAGCACGTGATTTTGAGTCCTGAACAGCCGACGCTATGACGTCGCGAAACTGCTTGAGATCAACCGGCTTGGTCAAATAGTCAAAAGCGCCGGCCTTGAGTGACTCGACAGCGTTTTCTGCCGACCCATAAGCCGTAATGACAACGCAGCGTTCCCGGCGCTTCTGCACCTTGATGAACTGTATCAGTTCCATGCCCAGACCATCGGGCAGGCGCATGTCGGTGATCACCACATCGAAACGCCGTTCGCTCAAATGCTCAAAGGCCTCGGCCAGGCTGCCGGCGGTTTCCACCCCGTATCCTTCACGCAACAGCGTTAACTCGTACAACGTCCTGAGGTCAGGCTCGTCATCGACCACCAGAATCCGGGTGTTGTCCAGCGCAGCGTTTGAGGTCATGGTGTTAGTGGAGGTGGGTCTGAAAGGACACCAGAAACTCATTGCCTTCGACCTCAGTTCCTCGGGCTTTGCGTGGTGTTCGGTAGTAGGCAATGGAGGCGCCCTGTTCATCGCACAACTCGCGACAGATGTAAAGCCCGAGGCCGCTGGAGCGACTCTCGGAAGAAAAAAAGGGCTCAAACAAATGTCGCTCGACCGATTGATCCATCGGCGGCCCATCGCTCCACACGCTCAAAACGCCCTGCCCTGTCGGTGATGTGCCAGCAGACACCTGGATGGCGTCCAGATGGTCACTGGCATAACGCCGCGCATTGTCTAGCAGGTTGACCAGAAGACGGCGCAAATGCTCAGATTCAAATCTGACCTGCACGTCTGCTCGAGACAGATCAACCCGCAGCAGGTGTTCACTTTTCGTCTGATCTTGCCAATCACGGCAAATCCTGGTGACGGCCCCGTTCAACTCCAGCACGCTTGATGCGATGGGATTTTTGCGCTTTTGTACGCCCGAGATATTGAGCACTTCTTCCACAATTTTTTCCAGTCGTTTGGCATTTTGTTGCACCATCAGGGTGAGTTGCTTATGTCTGGGGTCTTTCAGATCTTCATCGAGCAAAGCATTGGCCTGGGCGATGGCTGCCAGCGGGTTCCGAATTTCATGCGCCACAGCGGCTGACATGCGTCCCAGGCTGGCCAGTTTATCGGTCCGCATTCGCGCCTCCATCTCAAGCTGGTCCTGCAGGAACATGACGCACAGGCTCTCACCCGTGCCGCTTGCGGTGGCTGTCAACTTGGTGCGCACCCGAACCCGTTGCGGGCCTTGCCCGGCATGGTGAATCGTGACATCCGTTGGCTCGGGATTGTGTTTGGCAAAACTGAGCTCCATCAGCTCGACCAGACCGTGCCAACCTGCCAGGGAAGAGAGGTCAAAAGAGTTGCCACCCTGGGCGGACTGGGAGCCCAACAGCAAGCGTGCAGCCGGGTTGGCTGCACGCACTGTGCCGGATCGGTCCAACACTAAAATCCCGTCAGTCAATGACTCGATCACCAATTCGTTGACCTGCCTTTGTACTCGCGCGGCTAACTGGCTACGCTGGGCCTGTAATTCAACGTTGGCCAGGCGATTGGCAATCTGGTTGGCTAGAAATGAGATTGCAAAACAACCAGCACCGGTCAGGGCGGCCTGCAAAAAGTGGGCCGCCGTGTCCGCTGGAAATTCTATGGACAACCAGGCCGCATGGACGAACAGCAACAACGTCACGCCCGCCGCAGCCCCCAGCGCCAGCAGCAACGGCCCTAAAACCGACGACATCAAAATGGGCAAGGCGAACAATGGCGCGTAATTGATGCCGCTGCCCTGGGTCGCCTGCAGTACTGCAAAGGCCAGAATATCGACGCCGATGGTGGCAATCCACTGGAAATCAAACGTCTTGCCCAGTGGTCGCGGGTTGGCCATCAGTCGCACGGTCAGTGTCAACGCAAAATAGGCGGTGCAAACCAGAATCATGGTGGTGCTTTTGGCGGTGCCCAGCGCATAGATCGCGCTCTGAAGCAACAAAAGCACCAGCCCCAGCGTGACGCGCGCTGTCATAAAACCGCGCCACAGGCGTTCAAACTCCTGCGGCTTGTCCAACTGTTCAATACCTGCGTCTTGCAAGGAGGGGCCGAACCAGGAGGGCGCTTCTGGTTGCTGATTCATTCAATGCTCCGCGCGATGCAAGTGATCGAGGCAGCAGTAATCGCCTTTTTTCCCCTTAACAGCCCCTGCTACGGGCACATGAACCGAACATAACGTGCAGCGAACCATATCCAGTGGCGGTGCTGCCGGTTTGAAGTTTTTCCGATTGGCTTTCGGGTCCGAATCCCGCTTGGAGCGCCAAAGCCAAAGGGCGAGCAGCACGACCAACAGAATCAGCAGCAGTTTCATAGCGTGCGTCCGAGAACGATCTCCATGACGAAGCGTGAACCCACATAGGCCAGCAGTAGCAACCCGGCGCCGATGTATAAAACCCGCACGGCCCGCTTGCCGCGCCAGCCAAAGCGGGCGCGGCCCACCAGCAGCACGGCAAAGGTCAACCAAGACAGGACAGAAAACGCTGTCTTGTGGTCCCACTTCAGAGGCCTGCCTGAGCCGTAGAGCTGAGTGCCAAACAGGAGACCTACCAGCAACGTGGCCGACAGCAACAAAAAGCCGACGCCAACGAATCTGAATGTCAGGCGCTCAATCGTGAGCAACGGCATTCCGCTGTCCGGGTCGGCCGCCAGGCGGAAGCGCTCTTCGGCCCGCGTCATGAACCATGCATGCACCACTGCGGCACCAAATAATCCGTAGGACGCTATGCCTAGTGCCCAGTGCAGCGGCAACCAGGGAGACGCAGTCGCATGCAGCGGGCTGCCCGGAAAGAGCATCGCCAGCAGCACTGCAGCGGCGCCCAGCGCAGACAGCGCCCAGCGGGTTTGCAGTAGTGGGTACAGATGGCTTTCAATCGCATACACTGCAGCGATCAACCAGGCGGTAACGGACAAAGCTGGCGCGAAGCCAAAGCGCGGCTCGGTGCCAAACAGACCCATGGCCAGCAGAATACCGTGTGCCAACCATGCCAGCCAGACCGCTGCTTTAGCGGTTGCGGTACCCAACCGAACAGCGCCGATGGCCGACACCGAGTAGGCCAACGCAGCAACAACGGTCAAAGTCAAACCAAGAGGGGAAGCACTGGCTAAAATCATGCCTACAGTTTAGCGTTTTGCAGTTCGCCAATTTCAATTGGCCACCAACCTTGGTTCCGTTTATCGGAATACCCCCTATGGCTTCCGCCCTCAGCGACAAACTCTCCCGCCTCGTCAAAGAAATTCGCGGTCAAGCCCGCATCACTGAAACCAATGTGGCCGATATGTTGCGTGAAGTGCGCATGGCCCTGCTGGAAGCCGACGTAGCGCTGCCAGTGGTTCGCGACTTCATTGCTCGCGTCAAAGAGAAAGCGCTGGGCCAAGACGTGCTGGGGTCCTTGTCGCCGGGCCAGACACTGGTAGGCATTGTGAGCAAGGAACTGGCGGTCACGATGGGTGAGGGGGTGGCCGACATCAATCTGGCGGCGCAGCCGCCGGCCGTGATTCTGATGGCCGGATTGCAGGGCGCCGGCAAAACCACCACCACCGCCAAGCTGGCCAAACATCTGATCGAGAAGCGCCGCAAGAAAGTGTTGACGGTGTCGGGCGACGTCTATCGCCCGGCCGCCATTGAACAGTTGAAAATGGTGACGGCGCAAGCGGGCGCCGAGTGGTTTCCCAGCTCGCCGGACCAAAAGCCGGTGGCCATTGCGCTGGCTGCGCTGGACTATGCCCGCAAACATTTCTTTGATGTGCTGCTGGTGGACACCGCGGGCCGGCTGGCGGTTGACGAAGCTCTGATGAGAGAAATCAGCGAGCTGCACAACGTTCTGAACCCGGTGGAAACACTGTTCGTGGTCGATGCCATGCAGGGTCAGGACGCCGTCAACACCGCCAAAGCCTTCAAGGAAGCCTTGCCACTGACCGGCATTATCCTGACGAAGACCGACGGCGATTCACGCGGCGGCGCCGCGCTGTCTGTGCGCCAGGTCACCGGAGCGCCGATCACGGTTGCCGGCACCAGCGAAATAATTGATGGCCTGGAAGTGTTTGATGCCGAGCGCCATGCCGGGCGTATCTTGGGTATGGGCGACATCCTGGCTTTGGTCGAGCAGGTCACTTCCGGCGTCGATATGGCGGCGGCACAAAAACTGGCGGCCAAGGTCAAGAGTGGTGCCGGCTTTGACCTGAATGATTTTTTAGCCCAGATTCAGCAAATGAAGCAAATGGGCGGTTTGTCCAGTCTGATGGACAAAATGCCGGCGTCCATCGCCGCCAAAGCGGGTCAGATCGACATGGGTCGCGCCGAAAAAGACATCCAGCGCAAGCAGGGCATCATCCATAGCATGACGCCCCTGGAACGTCGCAAACCCGAACTCATCAAGGCCACCCGCAAACGCCGCATCGCCACCGGCGCTGGCGTGCAGGTTCAGGAAGTCAACCGGATGCTCAAGGAGTTCGAGCAGATGCAGGATATGATGAAAAAGATGAAGGGATCCGGCATGATGAAAATGATGAAGCGCATGGGGGGAATGAAAGGCATGCCGAAAATGCCGTTCTGAAAGCAGGTGTTGCGCCACCACTTGACTGAGTGGTTGGCGGGTTTCGTGACGCCCGCCAAGAGATGAGCGCGGTGCTACCGACTGCCTGGCGCCGCAAAGCTCCAGAAATATTGTTTCTGGACGGCGGTTCGCCGAAGCCATCAGTTTCAGCTTGCCGCGAAACCGGTCTCGACTATCGCTTATGCATGAACTTGATAGGCCGGAGTCTGCCAGTCACACCGCCCAGCTTGCGCATCGGGTTGGCGGCGACCGGAACAATAGGCGTCAGGGACTTCGCTCGGGGTGCGTAGCTGTCAACGGCAGTTTGTGCGGTTTCAACCAAATCTTATATAATGCCCGGCTTCGCAGCGCTTTTGTGGCTCCGCGGCGAAGCTAGAACCCCACCTAAGAGATTCCCAGCAGAGGAACGCCGACCGTGGAAAAGAGCCCGACAAACCCTCTTTTTTAGAGAAAACTCATGACCAAGACCTTCAGCGCCAAACCCGCTGACGTGGTGCACGAGTGGTTTGTGATTGACGCGACCGATAAGGTCCTCGGACGAGTAGCCAGCGAAGTTGCTCTCCGTTTGCGCGGCAAACACAAGGCCATTTACACGCCTCACGTCGATACCGGTGACTTCATCGTCATCATCAACGCAGCCCAGCTGCGCGTCACCGGCGCCAAGCCGCTTGACAAGGTGTATTACAGCCACTCTGGCTTTCCGGGTGGTATTTCCGCCATCAATTTCCGTGACATGCAAGCCAAATTCCCTGGCCGCGCTTTGGAAAAAGCCGTCAAGGGCATGCTACCGAAAGGCCCATTGGGCTACGCCATGATCAAGAAGCTCAAGGTGTACGGTGGTGCCGAGCACCCGCACACTGCCCAGCAACCCAAAGTGTTGGAAATTTAAGGAGTCTTCAGATGATTGGTGATTGGAATAATGGTACCGGCCGTCGCAAATCCAGCGTCGCCCGTGTATTTCTGAAAAAAGGCTCCGGCCAGATCGTGGTGAACGGCAAAGACATCGAGAAATTCTTCGGTCGTCAAACCTCCATCATGATTTGCAAGCAACCCCTGTTTTTGACGAACCACGCGCAAACGTTTGACATCATGGTCAACGTCGCTGGCGGTGGCGAGTCGGGCCAGGCTGGCGCTGTGCGCCACGGTATTACACGTGCTTTGATCGACTACGATGCAACGCTCAAGTCGGAATTGAGCAAAGCAGGTTTCGTAACCCGCGATGCCCGTGAAGTTGAGCGCAAGAAGGTTGGTTTCCACGGTGCACGTCGCCGCAAGCAGTTCAGCAAGCGTTAGTACAACAAATTGTTGCAAAACAACAGCCGCCAGAATGCAGATTCCGGCGGCTGTTTGCATTGCTGGCTGCTAGACTTCTCCCCCCATGCGCCTTCGCCTGTTTCTTCGCCGATTGACTGTCAGCGCTCCACGCATGTCGGTGCGCAGCGCTTTGCCGTGGCCGTTGCGCTGGGCCGTTCTGGCCATTGTGTTGGGGTTTTGTGCGTCCATTGGATTGTGGGCTTTCGAATTTGGTAAAGATATTGCCGGACTCGATCACGATACCAAGGAAGAGTTGCAGCAAGCCCGATCCGAACTCACCGTCTTGCATGCAGAACTGGCGGCTCTTAAGGAAGCGCGCGACAAGGTGCAGACGATAGCCAATACCGCCAGTACCTTGCTGACTACCGAAAAGGCAGTGCAGGAGAAACTGACGGCGCAACTTCAGCAACTTGAAGCCGATAAGCGTGGTCTGCAAGATGATCTGGGCTTTTTTGAAAAATTGATTCCGGTATCTGGCGCAGGAGGCATTGCGATACGCGGCCTGCAGGCCGAGGTGCGCAACGGGCGAGAATTGAAATGGCAAGTACTTGTGATTCAGGCGAACAAAAATGCGCAGGAGTTCAACGGGCAACTGGAAATTACCTTTGTCGGCATTCAAAACGGCAAACCGTGGTCGGCCAGCTTGCCAGGGGGTGCGCGGACGCTCAAGCTCAAGCAATATGGCCGCATCGACGGCATTTTCGAACTGCCAGCGCAATCCGTTGTCAAAGGGGTTAGCGCCAAGATTCTGGATGGTTCGGTCATCAAGGCCGCACAATCGATCAAGCTGTAGTGCAACATCATTCTCATGTGTGAAAGGACATCAACGTGTTCAACAAAAAAAAACAGCCCCCCATCAAAAGCCTGATTGCTGAAGTCAGCCAGATTGATGGAAATTTCAGGTTTCAAGACGGTTTGCGCATTGATGGCTCTGTGGTCGGAAATGTCAGTGCCAACCTCGATTTACCAAGTATCCTGGTGATCTCGGAGACTGCCTGCGTAATCGGTGAAATCCATGCTGATCACATCATCATCAACGGCACCGTCAGGGGAACGGTGCAGGCCCGTGTCATGCTCGAATTGCAGCCAAAGGCGCGCATCCAGGGCGACGTGCATTACATGGCGCTGGAAATGCACCAGGGCGCCCTGGTGGCTGGGCAACTGCGCCCGATCCTTGCCGACGAGGAAAAACCCATATTGAAACTGGCGGCAAATAACAGCTAGCTGAGTTCTTGAGCGAATTGCTGTAGTATTACCGTCATTGCTATTGAAAATTTGTGAGGCGACCTATAGCTGCGTGGTAGCCAGGTCGTTCCCTTCCTTAATCATTTAGGAGATCCCATGAGTGCCGTCGCAGAAAATATCCAGACCGAGATGCCTAGCCCGATTGTCTTTACCGACAGCGCCGC
>JANXLW010000352.1 GCA_025354965.1 Betaproteobacteria bacterium | reverse complement strand
AACGGGGCGAAAACGCACCGCAGGCAATTATGAATCAAAGTCATCAACACAAACATCTTGCTTCAGTCCGTTCAAAGACAATTTGTCTGTGAACTTGGGGTATTCCGTATCAGTGTTTCAACGCGTCGTCTTGACCGTTTACTTCGCAGGCCAACGCAAGCATCTGGCCTGCGTTTTGCGTGCATCGGTAATCGGTGACATCGACTTACTAGAGTGGCTGGCGATGGTGGGTGAACTAAACTTCACCTAAACTATGTTTTAACTAGTCGTTAAATCAACCACTTACAGCGCTTCCCTAGTGAAACACATTATAGAGGGCAATCTCGCCTCGCAGGTGCCGCAGGTCAAAACGCTGCTCATTGATGAAGACTGCGCGGGTCAGCGCCTGGACAATTTCCTGCTGCGTCACCTGAAAGGGGTGCCAAAAACGCATGTCTACAGAATCATCCGCAGCGGTGAGGTTAGAGTTAACAAAGCTCGGGCGTCGGTTGATGCACGTTTGGTGAGCGGTGATCAGGTACGTCTGCCCCCGGTGCGGATGTCCGGGCGTGCGGCTGACAAGTCGCAGGCCATGACAGACAGTGTGGCGCATGGCAATGCGGCGCGCGAGTTTGTAATTTTGTTTGAAGATGACCATTTGCTGGCGATTGACAAGCCAGCCGGCTTGGCGGTTCATGGTGGTTCCGGCGTGAGCTTTGGCGTGATAGAGCAATTGCGCATGGCACGGCCCCAAGCCAAATTTCTGGAACTGGTACACCGGTTGGACCGAGACACCAGCGGGATTTTGCTGATAGCCAAAAAGAGGAGTGCCTTGACGAGTTTGCAAGACCAGTTTCGCGAGCGCGAAACTGGCAAGACTTACCTGGCCATGGTAACGGGGCGTTGGCCCGTCAATAAAAAAGTCCTGGACAAGCCGCTGCACAAGTATTTGCTGGAAAGCAAAGATGGTAGCGAAGGTGCCGGTGAGCGCCGCGTCAAAGTGGTTTCCAGGGACGACCCAAATGGTATGCCATCGGTCACCCTGGTGAAAGTCCGAAGCTCCAAGGCAATCGAATTTACGTTGCTGGAAGTGACCATCAAGACCGGACGCACACACCAGATTCGAGTCCATCTCGCCAGTGAAGGTCACCCCATTTTGGGCGACGACAAATACGGCGACTTTGATTTGAACAAGGCTCTGCTGCGCCCCGGGAAATTGCCCGCCCTCAGGCGAATGTATTTACATGCATGGCGCCTGCAGTTCAATCACCCCGTCAGTGGTGAGCGTATCGAGTTGCTGGCTAATTTACCTGACGAACTTGAAGCGTTTGCGACTCATGCAACACCCGCCCATCCCTGAAAATTGTCGGCCCCGACTGTTTGACTTGATTGCTTTTGATTGGGACGGGACACTTTTTGACTCAACATCCATCATCGCTCGTTGCATCCAGTACGCGGTACGCGATGTGGGCGGCGTGGTGCCGAGTGACCGGGATGCTTCCTACGTCATTGGCTTGGGTTTGATGCAGGCGTTGGCCCATGCTGCGCCAGACGTGCCGAAGGATAAATATCCCGAACTCGGTGCCCGCTATCGCTATCACTACCTCGCCCGCCAAAATGACATCAACTTATTTGCCGGCGTGCTACCCATGCTGACTGATTTGAAATCGCGCCAGCACTGGTTGACCGTTGCCACTGGCAAAACCCGACTTGGACTGAACGACGCGTTGCAGACAGTAGAGCTCAAGGGTATGTTCAATGGGTCGCGCACGGCAGACGAAACAGCAAGCAAGCCGCACCCGCGCATGCTGCAAGAATTGATGTCTGAATTTGGCGTCAAGCCGGAGCGCACCCTCATGATCGGCGATACCACGCATGACTTGCAAATGGCGCTGAATGCCGGATGCCCGAGTGTGGCCGTGAGCTATGGCGCACATGAACCCGACTCGTTTGGTGTTCTGAATCCGCGCTTTGTGGCACATTCAGTCAGCGAGTTGCACAAATGGTTGCTTGCCAATGCATGAAAGTTCTGAGCCCGCTTTGAGGCAGAAAGTTTTCCTTTGCAACTCGGCTGATCTCGTCAACAGTGACGAAGCAGTTTCTTTTGACGTGATCTATTGCGGTCGAACCTGCCGTGCCTTTGCCGTCCGTTACCAAGATCAGGCGCACGCCTATCTGAACCGTTGTGCCCATGTGGCGATGGAGATGGATTACCAGCCCAACCGATTTTTTGACAGTACCGGCCACTTGTTGATATGCGCCACGCATGGCGCCATTTACCAGCCAGACACTGGTGCCTGCCGAGGCGGACCGTGTAGCGGCGGCCTGATCAAGATTGACCTTTGCGAACGGGATGGTGTCGTGCACTGGCATACTTCCCACAATCTGAAGCCATTAGAGTTTTGAAATGACCGATTCCCAAATCCCCCAGAAAACACCTGACCCATCGGACACAACTAGCCAGTCTGAGGTACAAAAAAAGCAGTCTTCAACGAATGGAATTCCAAATGAAGGCTCAGGCTGGGAGCGTGCAACGTTGGAACAACTGGTTTTTGCGTCGTTGACCGAACAGAGGCTGGCACGCCGCTGGCGTACTTTTGTGCGCCTGGCTTGGCTGGCATTTTTTATTCTCTTGGCGTGGGCTGTGATAGGTCGAACTGGGGCGTCCAGGGACGCGTCAACACCGCACACCGCGGTAGTCGAGATCAAGGGCGAAATTGCGTCCGGAGCTGACGCCAGCGCAGAACTGATAGTCGCCGCTTTGCGGGGTGCGTTTGAAGACGATGGAGCTCAGGCGGTGGTGCTTTTGATCAATTCCCCCGGCGGCAGCCCGGTGCAGGCCGGTATTATTAACGACGAGATCAAACGTCTCAAGACCAAGCATAAAAAGCCCGTTTATGCGGTTGTGGAAGAGTCCTGTGCTTCTGCCGCCTACTATATTGCGGTCGCTGCTGACAAGATTTTTGTCGACAAGGCCAGCATTGTGGGCAGTATCGGCGTACTGATGGATGGTTTTGGCTTTACTGGTTTGATGGAAAAATTGGGTGTCGAACGTCGCCTCATGACGGCCGGTGAGAACAAGGGCTTCCTGGATCCATTCAGCCCGCAAACCGAACGGCAACGCGCTTTTGCGCAAACGATGCTCGATCAGATTCACAAGCAGTTTATCGATGCGGTCAAGGCCGGTCGTGGCACTCGATTGAAGGAGACTCCAGAGACCTTTAGTGGCTTGTTCTGGAGTGGTCAGCAGGCCATCGAGTTTGGACTGGCTGACCAACTGGGTAATCTGGACTTCGTGGCTCGAGAGGTTGTCAAGGCTGAAGAAATCATTGACTACACACGTCGGGAAAATGTGGCTGAGCGATTGGTCAAGCGTTTTGGCGCTTCTATCGGTGAAGGTGCTGTGCATGCCCTTAAGTCGATACCTGCAGTCAGGTGATATCGGCGGACCTAAGTATTAGCGACCCACGGCAAACACCGCAGGGGTTGAATTGTCCAGCGGAGAAGTCTTTTTCCGCCAGTTTTTAACAGTATCGCTGTAACTGAAGCCACGCTGGAGGGTCAATCCACTCGAAATGGCTAGTCGGGTATTGTGTTCAAGTGTTTGCAGCAGTGTTTGCAGCATGACTGCGTTGCGATAAGGCGTTTCGATGAAGAGTTGGGTTTGGCCGGTTTTCAGAGCCAGTGACTCCAGTTCCCGGATGCGCTGGCTGCGTTGGCCAGCGTCTTGCGGCAGATATCCAGCAAATGCGAAATTCTGGCCATTGAGTCCGCTGGCGGCCAGTGCCAGCAAAATTGACACTGGACCGGTCAACGGCACCACTTCAATTCCCATATCGTGGGCAGCGCGTACCACCGACGAGCCTGGATCTGCCACTGCGGGCATACCGGCTTCGCTGACCAACCCGACGTCATGTCCGTCCAGCGCGGCAGATAGCAGGGGGCGCGCATCAAAGTTGCCGTTGTGGTCGCCTTTTTTATGCACTTCGCGCGGCAATTCCTGAATGTTCAGGGATTGCAGCGGGCCTGTCAACGGGACTATTTCATTGACGCGTTTTAAGTAGGCGCGAGTTGATTTTGAGTTTTCACAAATCCAGTATTGCAGTTTCGATGCGACAGTCAAGGTGCCCCAAGGCATGGTGTTTTGCAGGTCCATTTCGCTGTCGCAGCCGAAATCCAGCGGCGCTGGAACTAAAAAGAGTTTGCCTTTATTGACCAGGTCAGCGTTTTCCGGTGCTGTTGTCATGGCTATAGGACCTTGATGCCGGCGGCCCGAATCATCCGGCAAGTACGGATCAGGGGCAAACCAATCAATGCGGATGGGTCGTCGTTGTCAATTGACTCCAGCAATGCAATACCCAAACCCTCGCTCTTCGCGCTACCGGCGCAGTCGTAAGGCTGCTCCAACTGCAGGTAAGTCTCGATTTCAGCGTCGGAGAACTCGCGAAACTTCACCTTGACCTGGGCCAGGTCCACCTGTGCGAACCCGGTCTCCTGGCATACAACCGCCACGGCAGTCTGGAAAGTCACGGCTTTACCGCGCATTTGTTGTAGCTGGGATAGGGCACGAGCATGGTTGCCTGGCTTACCGAGGGCTTGGCCGTCCAGTTCTGCCACTTGGTCTGATCCGATGACTACATAAGCCGGAAATCGCGTGGCCACAGCCCTGGCTTTGGCCATGGCCAGTCGGCAGGCTGTCTGCTTCGGCGTCTCCGATGGCCAGGGTGTTTCATCGACTTCGGGTGCCACGACTTCAAACGCGATGCGCAGGCGCTCCAGCAGTTGGCGGCGATAGGGTGAGGTGGAACCCAGGATGAGTTTTCGGCGAGTGGTTTCTGACATGGTGTGATTCTCTTACACTGCGGCCATGAAACACGATTCACCGCTCGACCATCTGGATGTCAAGTTACTCGCTCAGGGTGGCAAGACGCTCATTGGACATGAATTTCTTTCTGCATTTGAGCGGCTGGCAAGCGAAACGTCGGGGCTCGGCGCCGATCGCGCGCTGAATTGGTCGGCCCTCGGCGAACTGCGATTCGACCAAGCGGGTGCAGAGCAAGTCTGGCTCCATTTGACGGTTGACACGAGTTTGCCTTTGACCTGTCAGCGTTGCATGGGACCGGTGCACATCAATGTGGCGGTGAACAGGTCTTTTCGGTTTGTTCAAAGCGAGCAGGTGGCGCTAGAGCAGGATGAGAATGCCGAGGAAGATATTTTGGTCTTCAGTCCGGAATTCAAATTATTGGATTTGATCGAAGATGAGGTACTGTTGGCGTTGCCAGTAGTTGCCCGCCACGAAACGTGTCCAGTGGACGTTAAACTGGCGGTGGCGGACCCTGGTTTCGATACAGTCGGAGAAAAAAAGAGCAATCCATTTGCTGTGCTGGGCAAGCTGCACACACACAAAACCACTTAGGGCGTCATGGTGCGCTATAATCACCGGCTTCGCGCTGGCTGAGAAGCTGCGTCTTTTACTAACCCAGTATGTTGCGGCCGTCGCAACATATACGCCAAGGAGCCGATCATGGCTGTCCAACAAAATAAAAAATCACCGTCAAAGCGCGGCATGCACCGTTCGCATAATGCCTTGGTGGCGCCGGGCATAGCCGTTGAATCAACAACCGGTGAAATTCATCTGCGTCACCATATCAGTCCGACAGGTTTTTACCGTGGCCGCAAAGTGGTCAAGACCAAGTCTGAAGCCTGATAATTTTCGCCGGACCAAGGCCTGAGGCTGCTATGTGTGTGGCCTCGGGCCTTTGTTTTATTGCTCCTGGTATTTGGTTGCCGTTTCTGATGGACTAGCTTGCCATGATCACTATTGCTGTTGACTGCATGGGAGGCGATCATGGCCCCGGTGTTACGTTGCCGGCGTCCCGTCACTTCCTTGACAGCCACCCTGACGCGCAGTTGCTCCTGGTCGGGTTGCCAGATAGCTTGAGTGCATTTGCACATCAGCGGGCAATAATCATTTTGGCGAGTGAGGTTGTTGGCATGGACGACCCCCTGGAGGTGGCGCTGCGCCGAAAGAAGAACTCCTCGATGCGGGTGTCCATTCAACAGGTCAAGGATGGAGTCGCTCAAGCGGCCGTGTCGGCTGGCAACACCGCAGCACTGATGGCTATTTCACGCTATTTGCTCAAAACATTGGATGGCATTGACCGCCCGGCCATTGCTGGGCAAATTCCCAATGCCAAAGGTCAGGCCACCACGGTGCTTGACATGGGAGCAAACGTTGACTGTTCTGCCGAACACTTGTTGCAGTTTGCCATTATGGGCTCAGCCCTGGTGTCTGTTCTGAGTGGCAATGACCATCCCACGGTGGGCTTGCTCAATATCGGCGAAGAAGCTATTAAAGGCAATGAAGTTATCAAAAAAGCCGGGGAACTGCTACGAACTGCTTCTAAAGCCGGTGATTTCAATTTTTTTGGCAATGTCGAGGGAAACGATATTTTCAAAGGAACTGCCGACATCGTTGTGTGTGACGGATTTGTTGGCAATGTGGCGTTGAAAGCCAGTGAGGGTCTGGCGACGATGATTGTCGACTTTCTGAAGATGGAATTTTCCCGCAATATTTTCACAAAATTAGCCGCAATTGCAGCTTATCCGATGATATCTGCGCTTAAAAAGCGAATGGACCATCGCCGCTATAACGGTGGGGCCTTGTTGGGTTTGCGTGGTCTGGTATTCAAGAGTCATGGGTCAGCGGACGAAGTGGCGTTTGGCTACGCTTTGGCGCGCGCGTATGATGCCGCCAGACACAATCTGCTCGACCGCGTTCAGGTCCGGATTGCCCATGCTGCGCCTTTGTTGGGCAGTATCGTGCCGTCCCCACAGGCTGATGCGGTTACATTGTCCGGTCAATGAGAATTTTTTCACGCATCGCAGGAACTGGTAGTTATCTACCGCCGCGTCGGTTGACCAATGTTGACCTAGCGGTCGAACTGGCCGCCACGGGTGTCCACACCTCGGACGACTGGATTGTCGAGCGCACCGGGATACGGGCGCGCCATTTTGCTGCGCCGGACGTTTGCAGCAGCGATTTGGGCACTGAGGCGGCGCGTCGGGCCTTGTTGGCTGCCGGTGTCTTGGCCAAAGACATTGACCTGATCATCGTTGCCACCTCTACGCCCGATATGGTGTTTCCGTCGACTGCATGTATTTTGCAGAACAAACTGGGCGCCAATGGTTGTGCAGCGTTCGATGTGCAGGCCGTCTGCAGCGGCTTCATATATGCGCTCACTATTGCCGATGCGATGATCAAGTCCGGTGCCGCGACCAAGGCGCTGGTGATTGGTGCGGAAGTGTTTTCGCGAATTCTTGACTTTGAAGATCGTGGCACTTGTGTGTTGTTTGGTGATGGTGCTGGCGCAGTGGTGCTGGAAGCATCCGTTACGCCCGGTATTCTTTCTAGTGTTTTGCATGCGGATGGCAAGCACGTTGGCATTTTGTGTGTGCCAGGTCAGGTATCGGGAGGCGCTATTCTCGGTGATCCCCTTCTGAAAATGGATGGGCAGGCTGTTTTCAAACTGGCTGTGGGCTTGCTCGATGGCGCTGCCCGAGCTGCACTAATCAAGGCGGGTAAGGTGGCGGCGGACATTGATTGGCTGATTCCCCACCAAGCCAACATACGCATCATTCAGAGCACTGCCAGGAAGCTCAAATTGTCTATGGACAAAGTCATCGTCACCGTTGATCAGCACGGTAATACTTCGGCTGCCTCGATACCGCTGGCCCTTGACACGGGGGTTCGTACCGGCAAAGTAAAACCAGGGCAATTGCTGATGCTGGAAGGTGTCGGCGGTGGCTTCACCTGGGGTGCCGTACTATTGCAGCTGTAGTACCAGATGCCCCTTGATTTTATAGACTTGCCCGGGATTGCCTGTAAGTTCCAACTTTAATCGCACGAGCATGAAAAAATTCGCTTTCGTTTTTCCTGGCCAAGGGTCCCAGTCGGTGGGTATGCTCGATGCGTGGGGCGATCATCCAGTGGTACTTGAGACGCTCCAGGAGGCCTCAGAGGCCTTGGGTGAGGATGTTGCCCAGCTCATACGTTTCGGCCCCCGGGAAGCGCTAGCCTTGACCACCAATACGCAGCCGGTGATGTTGGTGACCGCAGTGGCTGCTTACCGGGCTTGGATGGCCGAGACGGGTGTGGCTCCACACGCCGTGGCAGGACATTCGCTCGGTGAATATTCGGCCTTGGTCGCCGCTGGTGTTTTGACCTTGACGCAAGCTGCCCCACTGGTGCGTTTTAGGGCACAGGTGATGCAGGAAGCGGTGCCGGTGGGTGTCGGCGCCATGGCGGCCATTTTGGGTTTGGAAGCGGTAAAAGTGATAGCGGGTTGTGCGCAAGTAATGAGCGCATTCGCCGAAAATTCAACTGAGAAAGTGGAAGCCGTCAACTTCAACGACCCCCAGCAAACCGTGATTGCCGGTAGCAAGGGCGCGGTTGAAAAGGCCTGTGAAATGCTGAAAGTATTGGGCGCCAAGCGTGCATTGCCGCTGCCAGTGTCGGCTCCATTTCATTCAAGCTTGATGAAACCGGCGGCGGAAAGACTGCGCAAAAAAATGGAGGCTGTTGAATTCTTGCCGCCACAAATTATGGTGATCAATAACGTTGATGTGGCTGTCGAGGTCGATGTCGATCGTATTCGTGATGCGTTGTACCGCCAGGCCTTCATGCCGGTGCGTTGGGTCGAGTGCGTGCAGGCTATCAAGGCACAAGGCTTGACTGCGGTGGTGGAATGCGGCCCGGGACGGGCGCTGGCCGGAATGATTAAACGCGTGGATCCCGAATTGAATGGTATGGTGTTGTTGGATCCGGCCTCCCTGGCCGTTGTGAAAAGTGAATTGCTGAGCGGATCATGAACGAAGTCAATTTTGAAGGACAGGTCGCTCTGGTGACGGGCGCATCGCGTGGCATTGGCGCGGCCATCGCACTGGAGCTTGCCAAGCGTGGGCTCAAAGTCATCGGTACTGCGACCACCGACGATGGGGCGGCAAAAATTGGGCAAGCACTGGCGGATTACCCCGGTTGCGGCGGCAAGACCTTGAATGTCAACGATGCGCAGGCTATTCAGGATCTGCTGGACAATGTTGTCAGTGAGCATGATGGGCTACAGGTACTGGTGAACAATGCCGGTATCACACGTGACAATCTTGCTATGCGTATGAAGGATGAGGAGTGGGACGCGGTGCTTGACACCAACCTCAAGGCGGTGTTTCGCATGAGTCGGGCTGTCATGCGTACCATGATGAAGCAGCGCTACGGCCGCATCGTCAGCATCACCTCGGTGGTGGGTGCTTCCGGTAACGCGGGGCAGGCCAACTATGCCGCGGCCAAGGCGGGTGTGGCGGGAATGACCCGCGCCTTGGCGCGTGAACTGGGTTCGCGCAATATCACGGTTAATTGTGTTGCACCTGGTTTTATCGAAACTGACATGACCGCCGGTCTGCATGAGGACAACCGCAAGTTACTATTGAGCCAAATTCCGCTGGGTCATCTGGGCCGACCATCGGACATTGCTCATGCGGTGGCATATCTGGCATCGCCGCAGGCGGCCTATGTGACGGGGCAGGAACTGCATGTCAACGGTGGCATGTTCATGGCATGAGCCGTTGAGGACAGAGAGGTTTCGAAACATGAACGACGGGAAATCGCACAAAGTTTTGACCTTTCAATGGAATGAAGCCGATTTATCCGCTCGGCAGCCGGAATGGTACAAAAGCGCCAGCCCCGGCTAGAATCGCGGATTCATTTACAACCCACTGAGGGAACCCATGAGCGATATAGAAGCACGCGTAAAAAAAATTATTGCCGAACAACTCGGTGTGGAAGAGGCACAAGTCACCAGTGAGAAAGCCTTTGTGGCCGATCTTGGCGCCGATTCTCTCGATACGGTGGAACTGGTGATGGCGCTGGAAGATGAGTTTGGCATTGAAATTCCGGACGAAGATGCCGAGAAAATTACCACGGTGCAAAACGCAATCGATTACGCCAATACTCACCAGAAGGCGTGAGGTTGGGCGTGTGTAGCGCCATCCCCCATATGCAAGCGTGCTGTGGCGGACTGCGCAGGCATACGCAGTAGTACCCAAGCCTGGCCTGCTGTCACTCCTGGCAGCTTTCGTTAGATTAACTACTGACTGCAAATTCTATGTCCCGTCGTCGCGTTGTCGTAACCGGTTTAGGTTGTATCAGCCCCGTGGGTAACACGGTCGCAGATGCCTGGGCCAGCCTGCTTGCCGGTAAATCCGGTATTGATCTGATTACCAAGTTCGACGCATCAAGCTTTGCTTGCAGAATTGCCGGCGAAGTCAAGGATTTTGAGACGGAGTCCTATATCGGCGCCAAAGAGGCGCGAACGATGGACACCTTTATTCATTTCGGCATAGCAGCCGCCTGCCAGGCTGTTGCGGATGCAGGCCTGCCGACCGGCGATGCGCTAGGGGATGAAATGTCGACGCGTATCGGTTGTCTGATTGGCTCTGGTATCGGTGGTCTGCCGATGATTGAAGAAACCCACTCCGTGCTGGTCAATCGGGGCGCGCGCCGAATTTCTCCATTTTTTGTCACTTCCACGATTGTCAATATGATTGCCGGGCACGTGGCGATCCGCTTTGGATTCAAAGGCCCCAATTTGGCCATAGTCTCTGCCTGCACCACCGGATTGCACTGTATAGGTGACGCCGGACGCATGATTGAATACGGTGACGCTGATGTCATGGTGGCGGGCGGGTCCGAGGCAACGGTGTCGCCACTGGGTATTGGCGGATTTGCGGCCATGCGGGCCATGAGCACCCGCAATGATGAACCACAAACCGCCTCGCGCCCGTGGGACAAGGATCGTGATGGTTTTGTTTTGGGAGAAGGCGCTGGTGTGTTGGTGCTCGAAGAGTACGAACACGCCAGGGCGCGCGGAGCCAGAATTTACGCGGAACTGGCGGGTTTTGGCATGAGCGCAGATGCCAGCCACGTGACGGCGCCCAATATGGATGGCCCGCGCCGCGCCATGTTGAATGCTTTGCGCAATGCAGGAGTGAACGTTGATCAGGTTAACTATCTGAACGCGCACGGTACCTCGACGCCCTTGGGGGATTTGAATGAATGCAATGCCATCAAGGCGGCGCTCGGGGATCATGCCAAAAAGGCTGTGATCAATTCAACCAAATCCATGACTGGCCATTTGTTGGGAGGTGCCGGCGGCATCGAGTCGGTGTTTACCGTGCTGGCGCTTCACCACCAGAAAAGTCCGCCCACCATCAATATTTTTAGCCAAGATCCGGAGTGCGATTTGGACTTCTGCGCCAATACGGCGCGGGACCTGAAGATTGATGTAGCCCTAAAGAATAACTTCGGCTTCGGTGGCACCAATGGCTCGCTAGTGTTCAAGCGCGCCCCTTGAATTTTCATTGTCACTTATTGGTCAGACAATCAAGCCACTATTGATTTCGATATGCACAACGCCCCAGCGGTCAGCTATCCGGTGGGGCGTTCCCGTTTTCAGGGAGGTTTGGTCGGTCTGGCAACCTTGGGCGGAGCGATAGCCAGTTTATTGTGGCACCATCAAGCAGATCCGGTCGTGTGGTTGCAATGGCTTTTCGCGTTCACTTTAGGGCTGACCAGTTATGCTGCTGCTCGCTTTTGGTATCGCGCTCCAACAGGAACGTTGTGCTGGGACGGGCGAGCCTGGAGTTGGTACAGCGTTAAGGTGCCGATCAGCGGGGTAGTTACAGTTCATCTTGATTTTCAATATTTCATGCTGCTCAGTCTGAGTAGCGAAGGTGGTGAGCAGATCTGGCTTTGGCCGGAGCGCCGAACTGAGGCGAGGTATTGGAACGCGTTGCGCCAGGCTGTCTTTTCTCGCGGCGCCAACGCAAACCCGCGTGACGCATGTGCCAGAGTCGATCTGGCCGAGCCCGAGTGAAATCATGACTACAGATGCGCAGCCACCCCAGTCACAAGCGCAGTCCAGGGCCAACGACAGCGATCTGATGCTGGTGCAGCGCACTGTGACTGGGGACCCGCGTGCGTATGAGTTGCTTGTCGTCAAGTACCAGCGGCGGATTCAGCGCCTGATTGGTAGGATGGTGCGAGATGTGGATCTGGTGGAAGACATTGCACAGGAGACTTTCATCCGAGCTTACCGGGCACTGCACCAGTTTCGCGGCGATTCCCAGTTTTACACTTGGCTTTACCGTATTGCCGTCAATACCTCCAAGAAGTTCCTGCTGGAACTCAAACGCGATCCCACGGTGTCAGAGAATGCATTCAAACCAGATGATGAAAGTAATGAAACTTCCTGGTCTGGAAATGAACCAATGGCAGACGAAACCCCCGAATCAGTGCTGGCTGCCAAGGAAATTGCCACTGCGGTGAATTTGGCGCTTGAGGTCCTGCCAGACGATTTGCGTCAGGCACTGACCTTGCGGGAAATTGAAGGCCTGAGCTATGAAGAGATTTCAGAATTGATGAGTTGCCCGATCGGCACCGTTCGGTCCCGGATATTTCGGGCGCGGGAAGCCATATCGGCGAAGGTGCGGCCGATGTTGGAAAAACAAACCGGCAAGCGCTGGTAGCACATGTACTGAGATTGAGTGAGACT
This sequence comes from Betaproteobacteria bacterium, assembly GCA_025354965.1. Lineage (GTDB taxonomy): Bacteria > Pseudomonadota > Gammaproteobacteria > Burkholderiales > Burkholderiaceae_C > Rhodoferax. Next base: position 1,622 of record JANXLW010000352.1, on the reverse strand, counting down.
GAAATGATGATGCAAGAAGCGGTGAAGGATCATGAGCTTGTGTCGGCTTTGGCCGACGGTCAGTTGAGTGGCGAGGAGTTCGCACTTGCGGTAGCGTGGGTTGGCGCGGCGCAGGATGCCCAGCTTAGCTGGCATGCTTATCATGTGGTGGGTGATGTGCTGCGCTGTGGTGACTCGATGGCCGGAAATCATGACGCCGCTTTTTTGCGGCGGTTGAGGCTTGGTCTGGAGCTAGAGGCGCCGCTCATGCAGAAGTTAACAGCGACTGATTCAGTTACCGGATACACAATGTCGGTGTCGGGTGCAGGTTTAGGCTGGGCGAAAGATGCGGCCGCCAACGATCGCCGCTGGCGCTGGAAGTTGTTGGCAGGGGTTGCATCGGCGGCCGCCGTGCTGGTTCTCAGCTGGCAGTTTTTGACTGGTTCTGACGGGCAACTCGGGGCGTCACAGCTTGTGCGAGCACCGGAGCTGTCAGGCAAACCAGTTGCCGCCCTGCAGCAGACTCCGGTTGCGACGAATGGTGACTCCCAGACCATGCTACGTGATCCGCAACTGGACGCCTTGTTGGCGGCCCACAGACAACTTGGTGGAACTTCGGCACTTCAGATGCCAGCCGGTTTTCTACGCAATGCTACTTTTGAAGGCGTCACCCATTGAGCTCCAGGCAGTCATTGGTACGCAAAGTTACCGTTGGCGCACTCCTTGAATTGAGGAGTTGCACGGCATACATTGCGCTCGCTGTTGGAATGATGGTTCTGTCCCTGACTTCGCTGGTTCTCGCTCAGCCCCAACCACGTGTTGTTACCTCTGCGGCAGTTGAGACAACGGTGGTAATCGACAGTGTGAACGAATGGCTGATGAGGGTGCACGAGGCTTCGCGCCGACGCGCCTATGTCGGTGTTTTTGTGGTTTCGGCCGGTGACAGCATGTCCAGCGCACGCATTTGGCATGTGTGTGATGGTGAGCAGCAAATGGAGCGAGTTGAGTCCTTGACGGGGCCTCCCCGCTCCACATTCCGACGCAACGATCGGGTGGTAACTTTTTTTCCTCAAAGTCGGGTGGTGACGGAAGAAAGGCGAGAGTCGCTGGGAATATTCCCCGACTTACTGAAATCCAATAGCTCGTCCATTGCGAAGTTTTACCGTGTCAATGCGTCCGGCAGCGAGCGGGTCGCAGGTTTTGAGGCGGACCGGATACAACTAAGGCCGCAAGACAGTTTGCGGTTTGGGTACCGAATCTGGACGGAAAAAAAATCGGGTTTGGTAGTCAAAATGCAAACACTTGATGCGGATGGCCATGTGTTGGAGCAGGCAGCTTTTTCCGAACTGCAACTCGACGTACCAGTTAGCATGACTGCATTGACCCAGATGATGGGCAATACTAGGGGCTACCAGGTCGAGAAGACTGATATGGTGAAAATTACGGCTACGGCAGAGGGTTGGGCCTTGAAGACAGTGGTGCCAGGCTTCAAACCAATGAGTTGCTACAAGAGACTGGTCAAGACTGGAGTCAGTGCTGCGTATGACAGTGCGCTGCAATGGGTCTTCTCGGACGGGCTGGCTTCAGTATCGTTATTTCTGGAGGTCTTTGACTCTCGACGCCACACTGTTGCGGGCAGTGCG
>JANXLW010000346.1 GCA_025354965.1 Betaproteobacteria bacterium | reverse complement strand
AGAGCATGGTGTCAAGTTGGGCTTCATGAGCTTTTTTGTTAAAGCCGCCGTGCATGCGCTGAAAAAATTCCCGCTGCTCAATGCCTCGGTCGACGGCAATGACATCATTTACCACGGCTACTTTGACATCGGCATTGCTGTTGGCTCACCGCGTGGTCTGGTGGTTCCGATTTTGCGCAATGCGGACCAGATGAGCTTTGCCCAGATTGAAAAGAAAATTGCCGAGTATGGCGTCAAGGCACGCGACGGCAAGCTGGGCATTGAAGAAATGACCGGTGGCACCTTTTCCATCAGCAATGGCGGCACTTTTGGCTCGATGCTGTCGACCCCCATCATCAACCCGCCGCAGTCGGCCATTTTGGGCGTGCATGCGACCAAAGACCGCGCCGTGGTGGAAAACGGGCAAGTGGTGGTGCGACCCATCAACTACCTCGCCATGAGCTACGACCACCGCATCATCGACGGCCGCGAAGCCGTGCTGGGCTTGGTGGCGATGAAAGAGGCGCTGGAAGATCCGGCACGTCTGCTGTTTGATATTTGAAAGCCATCATGAGTGAACAATTCGACGTGATCGTCATCGGTGGCGGTCCTGGTGGCTACGTTGCTGCCATTCGTGCAGCGCAACTGGGTATGAACGTGGCCTGCGTAGATGAGTGGAAAAACAGCAAGGGTGGGCCGGCGCTGGGAGGCACTTGTACCAATGTGGGTTGCATCCCGAGCAAGGCGCTGTTGCAGTCGTCTGAACACTTCGACCATGCTGGCCATCATTTTGCAGAGCACGGCATCTCGGTTTCCGGTTTGAGTCTGGATGTGACCAGGATGGTGGCCCGCAAGGACACGGTGGTCAAGCAGAACAACGACGGTATTGCGTACCTGTTCAAGAAAAACAAGGTCAGCTTTTTCCATGGCCGTGCATCCTTCGTGAAAGCAGTGAATTCAACGGATGGCGGCGGCTACGAGATCAAGGTGATTGGTGCGGCGGAAGAAGCCCTGGCGGGCAAGCAGATCATCGTGGCGACCGGCTCCAGCGCACGGGCGCTGCCTGGCACACCGTTTGACGAGGACATGATTCTCTCCAATGACGGTGCGTTGCGCATCGGAGCCGTGCCGAAAAAGCTGGGTCTGATTGGCTCTGGCGTCATCGGGCTGGAGATGGGTTCGGTCTGGCGCCGTCTAGGTGCTGAGGTCACCGTTCTGGAAGCTTTGCCGATATTTTTGGGCGCGGTGGACGAACAGATCGCCAAGGAAGCGCACAAGGCTTTTGTCAAACAGGGGCTCAAGATCGAATTAGGCGTCAGCGTCGGTGACATCAATAAGAGCAAGAAGGGCGTCAGCGTTGCCTGGACCAATGCCAAGGGCGACCCTCAAGCGCTGGAAGTAGACAAGCTGATTGTGTCGATTGGTCGGGTTCCCAACACGGTGGGTCTGAACGCCGAAGCAGTGGGACTGCAGCTTGACGAACGCGGTGCGATTGTGGTGGATGACCAGTGCCGCACCAGTTTGGCCGGTGTCTGGGCGGTCGGCGATGTGGTGCGCGGTCCGATGCTGGCGCACAAGGCTGAAGAAGAAGGTGTTGCGGTGGCCGAGCGCATGGCGGGTCAGCATGGCCATGTCAATTTCAACACCATCCCGTGGGTGATCTACACCAACCCCGAGATTGCCTGGGTCGGACAAACTGAACAGCAACTCAAGGCCGCAGGTCGTGCCTACAAGGCCGGCACCTTCCCGTTCCTGGCGAATGGGCGCGCTCGTGCGCTGGGTGACACCACCGGCATGGTCAAAATGTTGGCCGATGCGGCAACGGACGAAATCCTGGGTGTTCATATCGTCGGCCCGATGGCCAGTGAGTTGATTGCAGAGTGTGTGGTGGCGATGGAGTTCAGGGCCAGCAGCGAAGATATCGCTCGCATTTGCCACGCGCATCCGTCCCTCAGTGAAGCGACCAAGGAAGCCGCGCTGGCGGTCGATAAACGCACGCTGAATTTCTGATTTTTTGTGTCCGTCAAAAAAGCCTACGAAGCCGAACTCAAGCACCGAGGTTACGTCAGTGACCCCGAGCAGTTGCGCGCGCTGGATGACCTGGAGCGGTGCGCGAATGAGTGGGCGGCGTTCAAGGAAAAACGATCCAATGCGTTAAAGAAGTTGCTCAATCGCCCTGACATTCCAAGAGGTGTGTATCTGTATGGCGGGGTCGGCCGCGGCAAGAGCTTTTTGATGGACTGCTTCTTTGGGGCGTTACCACTAAGGCGTAAAACCAGGCTTCACTTTCACGAGTTCATGCGTGAAGTGCATCGGGAACTGGTGAAGTTGCAGGGTACGGTTAACCCACTTGACGTACTCGCCGAACGCATTGCAAAAAAGTACCGGCTGATTTGTTTTGACGAGTTCCATGTCGCTGACGTCACTGACGCCATGATCCTGCATCGTCTGTTGCGCGCACTGTTCAACAATGGTGTCGGTTTTGTCACCACCTCGAACTTCAAGCCGGATGACCTCTATCCGAATGGACTGCACCGTGACCGCATCCTTCCGGCGATTGCTCTCTTGAAGCAAAACCTCGAGGTCATCAGTGTGGACAACGGGATCGACTATCGCCGTCGAACCATGGAGCAGCTCAAGCTCTACCACCTGCCGCTGGGTGCACAAGCTGATGCGGCGATGCGCGATGCATTTGACCGCCTGGCTGAAACGCATGATGAAGATCCGATGTTGCATATTGAGGCGCGAAAATTCAAAGCCTTGCGCCGCGCCGGCGGACTGGCGTGGTTTGATTTCAAGACCCTTTGCGGTGGGCCACGATCACAAAATGATTACCTCGAAATCGCCTCGCAGTTTCATACGGTCTTGCTGAGCGATGTGCCTCACATGCCGCTGCGCATGGCATCCGAAGCGCGTCGCTTTACCTGGCTGGTCGATGTGCTTTACGACAGATGTGTCAAGCTGATCATTTCAGCGGCAGTACCGGCGCAGGACTTGTACACCGAAGGTCCGCTGGTTCATGAGTTTGCCCGGACCGTATCACGACTGAATGAAATGCAGTCGCGTGCTTATTTGGCGCACGAGCGACGTGTCGTAGACACGCGTTTGACGCTTGAGTGAAGTTCTCGCGTGTGTCGGTGTGAAGAATTAGGAACCGAGAGCTTCCAGTTTGACTACTACCAGGGAAAGATTGTCGCCACCACCCTGGCTCCGGGACCTGGCTTTTTCTATTAAAAACTGACTCGCTTCCCGTGCCGGCAGCGTCGAGAGAATGGACCCCACCTCTGGACTATCGAAGTAGTGCCAGACGCCGTCGCTGCAGGCCATCAGAATGTCGCCAGCGTGCAGTTGGGGAATAAAGTGGGTTGCTACCAGCGGATCCTCTTCGGTTCCCAGGCAGCCCATGAGAATGTTTGATTTCGGGTGATCATTGGCTTGCTGTTCGGTGATCTCCCCCCGGTCAACCAGTGTCTGCACATACGATTGATCAATGGTTCGCTTGACCAACTTGTCGCCGCGATAGTGATAAATCCGCGAGTCACCGGCATGCGCCCAGTGGCAGTCCCCCCCGGCATTGATCAGAAACGCGGCAACAGTGCTGTGCGGTTCTTCTTCTGCAGAAATCGCGGTCAATTTGATGACGGTATGGGCGTCGTGTACCAATTGCTTGAGTACCGCCGCCGCGTCATCGGTCTCGGGGGCATAGCGTTCAAACAATTGTTTGGCAGTCATCACGACCTGGTCGGATGCCTTGCGCCCGCCACTGCGTCCCCCCATGCCGTCTGCCACAACAGCTAGTAAACATCCGCTGACGCGCGCGTGGCTCAACAAAATAACCTGATCTTGCTGGTATTCACGGTCACCCTTGTGGATGCCGGTCGATGCGGTGAGTCGGTAGCCTTGGGACATGCTTAAAAGCTAAAAAAAGAAGACCCCCAAAAATGCATTTATTAGTCGTATTATCAAGCCAACCTATGAATCAGCCTTGGTAGGTTGATTCGGTTACTTTCACTTACCAAAGCCGTGGACTCCAACCTGCATTCCCCCGAGCGTCGTCTGATTGAACTGCGCATTGAGCACGGTGATCTTGATGCCATGATAGACCGTGCCAGCGCTCAGAATCCGCTTGACGAACTCCTGATGCGGCGGCTGAAGAAGCGCCGACTGAGTTTGCGCGATGAGATAGCGCGAATTGAAAAACTCCTGGATCCTGACCAACCGGCTTGACGGATGAGTTTGCAGACCCAAGTTCGCGAGACTTTCGCGCCTGGCGGCGTGCTGTCGCGCGCGGTGGAAGAGTTCCAGCCGCGAGACGGGCAAACCCAGATGGCGACAGCGATCGCACGCACCATCGACGACGGCGGGGTGCTCGTCGTTGAGGCGGGTACCGGCATTGGCAAGACTTTTTCGTATTTGGTGCCAGCCCTGCTCAGCGGCGCGCGGGTGCTTCTTTCAACGGCAACCAAAACCTTGCAGGACCAATTGTTTGGACGTGATCTGCCACGCTTGATTAGCGCGTTGGGCCTGCCGGTACGAACCGCCCTGCTCAAAGGTCGCGCCAGTTATTTGTGCCTGCACCGTCTGGAGGTGGCGCGGCAGAGTTCAACTTTTCATGATCGTCTGACATCGCGGACCCTGGCCAGGATTGAGGTGTGGGCGCACGGCACCACCAGTGGCGACATGGCAGAGTTAACGGGTCTGGATGAGCGCTCACCTGTGATACCGCTGGTCACGTCATCGCGGGACAATTGCCTGGGATTACAGTGCCAACAATTTCGTGCCTGCCATGTCAATCAGGCCAGGCGAGAGGCGCTGGCGGCCGACGTTGTCGTCATCAATCACCATTTGTTTTTTGCCGATCTGGCGGTTCGCGAATCTGGCATGGCTGAGTTGCTTCCAACAGTGCAGACGGTCATCTTTGACGAAGCGCATCAACTTAACGAGACCGGTGTGCAATTTTTGGGTACGCAATTGACAACCGGGCAATTGCTCGATTTTGCGCGTGACCTGTTGTCCAGTGGTCTGCAACACGCCCGTGGCTTGCAAGATTGGCAGACGCTGGCGTCTGCAACAGAACGTGTTGCGCGCGATTTGCGCCTGCTGGTTGGTACCGCCTATCCAGGTACCAAACTGGGTTGGACTGGTGTGGCACCGCTGCAACTGAGCGCGGACGCCTGGAACGCAGCGATGCATGCTCTTCACGCGGCGTGCACCGAGGATGTGCTGGCACTTGATGCGGTCAGTGAAGTTGCTCCCGATCTGGCGCGCTTGGGCGAGCGTGGCAGGGCGTTTATAGAACAGGTTGAATTTTTTTCCGAACCTTGCGCGCCTGACTCGGTGCGATGGCTTGAGG
>JANXLW010000303.1 GCA_025354965.1 Betaproteobacteria bacterium | reverse complement strand
CTGGAAAATGGATGACAATTCGCGCTGATACAGCGCTTCGTCAAAATAGCTGGAAACGGGCAGTTGGCCACAGGCCTGCTGCAACTGAAGGCTTAAATCAGACACGATTAACCTGACCTAAAGTTACCCAGCAGGAGATGCGCGTGTGCACAATACAACGGAGTCGGCCAAGACCGGAGCAAAGAAGCCGGATTGTACCTGTCGGTCCCAGCTTTGGAGAGAGAATCGCCGATTGAGTGTGAAGGCACGGAGCTATTGCCTGCCGGTTGCGACGCTTCTTGAGGTGTCGCCTAAAATAGGCCATTCTGTTACATGGAATTCCTTGCCCTATGGCCGCTGCCTCCAGACATGTTTTACCCAACCCAACCAGTTATGAGGATGCCCTGAAAGAGTTGGAGCAACTGGTGGCCCAACTGGAGTCTGGCGATATGCCGCTGGAGCAACTGCTGACCCAATATCAACGCGGCGCTGAATTGCTCAAATTCTGTCGTGACCGGCTTGAGGCAGTTGAGGCGCAGATCAAGGTACTTGATCAAGGGGAACTAAAAGCGTGGACACCAGAGTGAAGATCGACAGCGCTTTTGACCTGGGGCTGTGGAGCGCCAGGCATCTGGATAGCATTGAGCGTGCCCTTGAGCGCTGGGTCAACGCCCAAACACCTTTCGATGGCGATCACAGAGCCCCTGCCGAGTTGGTCGAAGCCATGCGATACGCGGTACTCGATGGCGGCAAGCGGCTGCGTCCCTTGCTGGTTTTGGCGACACGGGAGGCGGTAGACGGTAACGGGCCAGATCCGGCTAATCCCGATACGCAAGCAGAATCTGCCGGCCACGAAGTCGCATTGCGCGCGGCCTGCGCCGTGGAGCTGATTCACGCCTATTCGCTGGTGCACGACGACCTGCCGTGCATGGACAACGACGTGCTGCGCCGCGGCAAACCCACAGTCCACGTAAAGTTTGGCGAGGCCAGTGCCCTGTTGGCTGGCGATGCGCTGCAGGCTATGGCTTTTGAGCTGTTGACCCCCGATACCGGAATGCTGGCCGAGCAACAGGCCCACTTGTGTCGCCTGCTGGCGCGAGCCGCCGGCAGTGCCGGCATGGCAGGCGGACAGGCGATTGATCTGGCGAGTGTGGGTGCGGTACTGAGCGAAAGCCAATTGCGGGAGATGCACCGCCTCAAAACCGGTGCCTTGTTGCAGGCCAGTGTGATGATGGGAGCTTCGTTTGGTGATCTGACCGAAGTGGCTTTGGTGGCGCTCGAATGTTATGGCGCCGCCATTGGATTGGCGTTTCAAGTAGTTGACGACGTACTTGACGTCACATCTGACTCGGCCACACTGGGTAAGACTGCCGGTAAGGATGCCAGCCATGACAAGCCGACCTATGTATCCGTGCTAGGCCTGGAACGATCGAAAGAGTATGCCAAGGAGTTGTTGAAACAGGCGCTGGCAGCGCTGGCACAAAGTGGATTGCGCAATACCCAGGCGCTGGCAGGCCTGGCCAACATGGTGGTGAACCGCGTTTGCTAATTGGGACTGTTGGATAATGAGGAATGTAAGGGAAAGTGGCTTGCCGCTCCTGTTTTTACGGGTGCTGTTTGCCGATAGACAAAGCATATGACGAACAAGTTGTACCCCCTGTTGCAAAATATCAATGATCCAGCTGATCTGCGGTTGCTGCAACGCACGCAGCTGGATGTGTTGGCAGCGGAACTGCGGGCTTATGTCCTCAGCAGTGTCTCGAAAACCGGCGGGCACCTTAGCTCCAATCTTGGCACGGTAGAACTTACCGTCGCCCTGCACTATGTATTCAATACACCGCATGACCGCGTGGTGTGGGATGTAGGTCACCAGACTTACCCGCACAAAATCCTGACCGGCCGGCGTGAGCGCATGGCTTCGCTGCGACAACATGGTGGTCTGAGTGGTTTTCCGCAACGCGCCGAGAGTGTTTTTGACACTTTTGGAACGGCGCACTCCAGTACTTCCATCTCGGCTGCACTGGGTATGGCACTGGCAGCCAAAATCAAGAGTGAAGTACGCCGCACCATTGCGGTCATAGGAGACGGTGCACTGACAGCGGGCATGGCCTTCGAAGCGCTCAACAACGCTGGTGTGGCCGAGTGCAATCTGCTGGTCATCCTGAACGACAACGACATGAGCATCAGTCCACCGGTGGGCGCTCTGAACCGCTATTTGGCGAAGCTCATGAGTGGACAATTTTATGCGGCTGCAAAGAACGCAGGTAAAACAGTGCTGAAAGGCGCGCCGCCCTTGTTTGAGTTGGCCAAGCGCCTGGAGGAAACTGCCAAAGGCATGGTGGTGCCTGCCACGTTGTTCGAGAAATTCGGCTTCAACTACATAGGGCCGATCGACGGACACGACCTGGACTCCCTGATTCCTACGCTGGAAAACATCAAACAACTGACCGGCCCGCAGTTTTTACACGTCGTCACGAAAAAGGGGCAGGGCTACAAGCTGGCCGAAGCCGATCCGGTGGCCTACCACGGTCCGGGTAAATTTGATCCCGCGATTGGTTTGCAAACCCCCAGCATGCCGTCCAAACTGACTTTCACCCAGGTGTTTGGCCAGTGGCTGTGCGACATGGCAGCGCGTGACACACGTCTGGTGGCCATCACCCCTGCCATGCGTGAGGGCTCTGGCATGGTCGAGTTTGAAAAGCGCTTTCCGTTGCGATTTTTTGACGTCGGCATTGCCGAGCAGCACGCTGTGACCTTTGCCGCCGGTCTGGCCTGCGAAGGCCTGAAACCGGTGGTGGCGATTTACTCCACTTTTTTGCAACGGGCCTATGACCAGTTGATCCACGATGTCGCCATTCAAAATCTTCCGGTCGTGTTTGCGTTGGACCGCGCCGGGCTGGTGGGTGCCGACGGTGCCACCCATGCCGGTGCCTACGATATTCCTTACCTGCGCTGCATCCCCAACATCAGCGTGGCCTGTCCGGCGGACGAAAACGAGTGTCGCCAGTTGCTCTCAACCGCTTTTGCGCAGGATCATCCGGTAGCGGTGCGGTACCCGCGTGGAGCAGGAGCAGGCGTGGCGATGCAGAGCAGCCTGGAAGCACTTCCCTTTGGCAGGGCGCAAATCAGGCACCAGGGCAAAGGTGTTGCCATTCTGGCGTTTGGTACGCTGCTGTACCCGGCGCTGGAGGCGGCGCAGGCGCTCAATATGACGGTGGTCAATATGCGATGGGCCAAGCCGCTGGACGTGGCGTTGCTACTCCAAGTGGCTAGCGCGCACGATGGCCTGGTCACGGTGGAGGAAGGGGCCGTCATGGGGGGTGCCGGCAGCGCAGTAGGCGAAGCGCTGCAGGCGGCCGGAGTTGTCAAGCCACTGCTGCAACTGGGCCTGCGCGATGAGTTCATTGAACATGGGGACCCGGCGAAGTTATTGGCATTGCAGGGTCTTGATGCTGCTGGAATTCAAGCCGCTGTTGTCCAGCGGTTTGCGCCGCTGCTGGAGTCCGGCCGTCCCGCGCTAAAAGTAGTAGCCTAAGCCGCTAGGCGGTTCGCCCCGCAAGGGAAAACCCCGTCCGTGCTTGTTGTGCAGGTTCTACAATGTCGGCTGACTGTAATGGGTCGTCGCCATGCTGGTTTGCATGACGAGATATTCAATAAACAACTCCAGGAGTTAACCACATGGATCGTCGTTCCCTCATTAAAAACGCTGGTATCGCCGGCGTATTAGCCGCCGGCGCTGCGCCAGCAGTGCATGCTCAAGGTGCGGCCATCCGCTGGCGCATGGCATCGAGCTTTCCGAAATCACTGGATACTATTTATGGTGGTGGTGAGGTGTTCGCCAAGGCGGTCAAGGCAATGTCCGGTGGCAAGTTCGAGATTTCGGTGCATGCAGGTGGCGAGTTGTTGCCGCCGTTTGGTGTGGTGGACGGCGTGCAGAACGCCACTGTCGAAATGTGTCACACGGTGCCCTACTATTTCTACGGTAAAAATCAGGCGTTTGCGCTGGGCTCGGCGATCCCGTTTGGCCTGAATGCGCGTCAGATGAATGCCTGGATGATGCATGGCAATGGCCGTAAGCTGATGAACGAGTTCTATGCAAGCTACAACATGATCAGCTTTGCGGGTGGCAATACCGGCACGCAAATGGGTGGCTGGTTCCGCAAGGAAATCAAGTCGGTTGCTGATTTCAAGGGTTTGAAAATGCGCCTGGGCGGCGGCCTGGTGGGCCAGGTCATGCAGAAGCTGGGTGCCGTTCCGCAGAGCATTCCGGGCGGAGAAATTTACCAGGCGCTGGAAAAGGGACCGATCGATGCAGCAGAGTGGGTGGGCCCCTACGACGACCAGAAGCTCGGCTTTAACAAAGTGGCACCTTTCTACTATTATCCAGGCTGGTGGGAAGGTGGTCCGGAGGTGGACTTTTTCATCAACCAAAAAGCGTTTGATGGCTTGTCTGCCGAGTACAGGGCAATCATTGAGGCGGCTTCAGCGTTGGCCAGTATGGACATGCTTGCCAAGTACGATGCGCTGAACCCCAACGCGTTGAAGCAATTAGTGGCAGCCAAGACCAAGGTTCTGCCTTTCTCGCAGGCTGTGCTGGACGCTTCGTACAAGGCGTCCATGGAAGTGTTTGCCGAGAACGACAGCAAGAGCCCCGAGTGGAAAAAGATTTACGCGGATCTGCGCGCCTTCCAGCGTGATCAGGTGGCGTGGTTCCGTTTTGCCGAAAGTCGTTTCGATTCCTTCATGGCTATGCAGAAACTGTAATTGGTCGACACTGCTATTTCGTTGAAAAGCCTCGCTCTGCGAGGCTTTTTTTTGGACAACAATAGGGGTCAGGAGGAAACCAGTTTGAATGATATTTTGTTATGGTGTGTATTGGCGCTTGCCGTAATAAATGGTTTGCTATTGCTGTGGCTGGCACGCAGTCGCCCGGATACGGCAGTGCCGCTGGCGCTGGCACAGAGCAAGACTGAAATGCTCGCGGCTGTGTTGAACAGTAGCGAGCGACTGGAGCGCGAATTGCGGCGTGAAATCAGTGAAGCATTGCGCGCCGGACGTCAGGAAATGACACACAACCTGGCCACTTTTCAGCAGTCGCTGGTGCAACAGGGGGCTGAAGGTACACGCACCCAAAACAGCCAGATCGATGCCTTTGGACAACAGCTAGGACTTTTGCAAAAGACGCTGTCCGATACCTTGACGCTGCAGTTGCAGTCCTTGAGTGAATCGAACGCCCGGCGCATGATGGAAGTGCGGCAAACACTGGAAGCACAACTGGCCCAATTGCAGGTCACCAATGCTGCCAAGCTCGATGAAATGCGCGCCACCGTGGACGAAAAGCTACAGACCACACTGCAAGCGCGCCTGGGTGAAAGCTTTAAGCAAGTGGCTGATCGGCTGGAGCAGGTGCATAAGGGCTTGGGTGAAATGCAGACTTTGGCGCAAGGTGTGGGGGACCTCAAACATTTGCTGACCAACGTCAAAACCCGTGGCATTTTTGGTGAGGCCCAACTGGCCTCTTTGCTGGAGCAGGTGTTGGTGGCCGACCAGTACGCGGCTCAAGTGGCGACTCGCCCCGGTAACAAGAATGTAGTGGACTTCGCCATCAAACTTCCCGGTAAATCCGAGCACGGTGAGCCGCTGTGGTTGCCGATTGATGCGAAATTTCCGAACGAAGATTATGAGCGTCTGCTGGACGCACAGGGTCGGGCAGACGTGGTGGCAGCGGAGGCCGCTGGCAAGGCGCTGGAACTGCGAATCAGGTTGGAGGCCAGATCCATTGCGGATAAATATGTGGAGCCGCCGTACACCACCGATTTCGCCATTCTTTTTTTACCGACCGAAGGTTTGTATGCCGAGGTGTTGCGCCGCCCAGGCTTGATGCAGGCTTTGCAGCGAGAGCACCGCATTACCCTGGCCGGACCGACCACGCTGTTGGCCATGCTGAGCTCGCTGCAGATGGGCTTTCGCACGCTGGCGCTGGAAAAGCGATCAAGTGAGGTTTGGCAGGTTCTGGGGGCGGTCAAAACAGAGTTTGGCAAGTTTGGTGATGTGTTGGCCAAAGTCAAGTCGCAGACCGAGACCGTGCTGAAAACACTGGACGGTGCCGAGACTCGAAGCCGCGCCATGGGACGGGCACTGAAAAAAGTTGAGGCCCTGCCGGAGACTCAAGTGTTGGCACTGATTCCGATGGACAGAGACTTCGACAATGATGCGGAAGCCGAGCAGGCGTGAGCATCACGCAGGAACATAGCCAAGCTCCGCGCTTTGCGCTGGCGCGTCTGATTGCAGGGCAGATTTGCCTGCACGCCTGTATGGCTGGCATGCGTATGGCGGCACCCTTGTTGGCATTGCGCGAGGGATTCAGTGCACTGGCGGTGGGGTTTTTGCTGGCCCTGTTTGCTCTGACGCAGGTTTTTTTGGCCTTGCCGGCAGGTCGCTATGCGGACCGACAGGGTCTGAAGCGCCCGGTCGGTTTTTGTGTTGTGGCGGCGTCAATCGGTGCCGCTTTGGCGGCGGCCTTTCCGGTCTTCCCGATACTTTGCCTGAGTGCCTTGATGACGGGAGGGGCAACCGGCGTGGCGTCCATCTCTTTGCAGCGGCACGTCGGGCGTGCGGCGCACGATTCAACCGAGCTAAAGCAGGTGTTCAGCTGGCTGGCCATCGGTCCGGCAGTTTCCAATTTTGTTGGACCTCTGACGGCTGGTTTGTTGATCGACTACAGCGGCTTTCGTGCTGCCTTTTTGTTAATGGCGATATTGCCCCTGGCAAGCTGGCTTTGGGTGCGTCTTGCAGTTGAACTGCCACCCGTAGTCAGTCATCCTGGAGTGGTGTCTGGCAAGGCATGGGATTTGCTGCGCGAACCCATGATGCGCCGATTGATGCTGGTGAACTGGTTGTTGTCTTCATGCTGGGATGTGCATACCTTTGTGGTGCCGGTGCTGGGGCATGAGCGCGGTTTTAGCGCTTCAGTAATTGGGACGATTCTGGGCTCATTTGCAATCGCAGCCACGCTGGTCCGGGTGGCGCTGCCGGCCTTTGCGTCGCGCCTGCGGGAGTGGGTTGTCGTCACCACTGCCATGCTCGTCACGGCGCTACTTTTTGCCGTCTACCCGTT
>JANXLW010000280.1 GCA_025354965.1 Betaproteobacteria bacterium | reverse complement strand
GCCAACGCCGCGCACCGTCTGTATCACCTCCGGACTGAGCTTGCGGCGCAGATGGTGAATGTGCACCTCGATGGCATTGCTTTCGACTTCGTAGCCCCAGCTGTACAGTTTTTGTTCCAGTTGCTCACGCGACATGACGCGCCCGGCATTGATCATCAACACATGCAGCAGATCGAATTCCCGGGTTGAAAGCGTCACCTGTTCGCCCTTCTGGCTGACCTGCCGGGCCGCCGGTTCAAGCAGCACGTCGCCACAGCGCAGGGTGTCCTGCATCTGGCCATGCGAGCGACGCACCAGCGAGCGCAGACGGGCACCAAGTTCATGCAAATCAACCGGCTTGACGACATAGTCATCGGCCCCCAGATCGAGCCCGCGGATACGATCAGGCACAGCATCGCGGGCGGTCAACACCAGCACCGGCGTGGCGATCTTGCGCGCGCGCAACGCCTGCAGTACGTCCAGCCCGTCCTTCAGTGGCAGCCCCAGATCAAGCACTGCCGCCGCGTAGTCGCCCGACACCAATTCACGCTCGGCAGCGACACCGTCACGCACCCAATCGACCTGGAAGCCAAGCTGGCGCAGACCGGCGCGCAGTCCATCGCCCAGCATCGGGTCGTCTTCAGCCAGCAGAATTCGCATCAGTTAACTCCCGGTTAGAGCAGAATTTTGCCTCTGATTTGCAAATACTGATTTACTTCGGGATTTTGATGTCGCGTTCGCTGAAATTGCCCTGTTCCGCCTTCGGATGGCAGGCGGCGCAATTGGACGGGCTGCCCACAGCGGCGCGCTTCCAGACCGCAGCCGGAACCTCGCCATCGCGGTGCTGGCGCAAAAACCAGGCTGATTTGGTGATCCGATCCTGCGCCGGTACTTCGCTGACACGCTTGGAAGTGCCGGCATTGGCCTTGAGCCAGTTGCCGATTTCCTGCACGCTGGCCGGATCCAGCGAAGCGTCGGCGCTGAAATGTTTGTTCAGCGTGGACATCAGGTGTTGCCAGGAAGCTGCCGGCAGCATGCCGACGGGAAAAGCAATGTGACAGGCGGAGCATTCCTGCTGGTACTTGGGTAGCGGCACCACCTGGCGACCACCTTCATGGTCTTCGGCATGGGCTGCAGCCAGCAAGCCCAGCGTTGCGCAGGTCAGGATCAAACGGCGAGAAAAAAAATTAAAAATGTGCATGGCACCTCCATCGGTCTGCATGGTAAGGAGCGCAGATTAAATATTTCTTAAGGTCACGCCAGACCGCGCACCACTTCCATCGCCTGCTCGACCCGTTCCACCGCATGAATGGTCAGGCCTTCAATTGGTTTTTTGGGTGCATTGGCTTTAGGCACCAGCGCCACGCCAAAGCCCAGCTTGGCGGCCTCCTTCAAACGCTCCTGACCGCGCGGTGCCGGACGTACTTCACCTGCCAGCCCGATCTCGCCAAAGGCAAAAAAACCTTTCGGTAGCGGCTTGCCGCGCAAGCTGGAGGTAATGGCCAGCAGTACCGCCAGATCGGCGGCTGGCTCGCTGATGCGCACGCCGCCGACCGCATTCACAAAGACGTCCTGATCCATGCAGGCGACCCCGGCGTGGCGGTGCAGCACCGCCAGCAACATCGCCAGCCGGTCTTTGTCCAGACCCACCGAGAGGCGTCGGGGCGAAGGCCCGGCGCTGTCCACCAGCGCCTGAATCTCCACCAGCATGGGCCGCGTGCCCTCCAGCGTGACCATGACGCAACTGCCCGGTACCGGCTCGGCGTGCTGGCTGAGGAAAATGGCGCTCGGATTGGAGACCCCTTTCAGGCCTTTTTCGGTCATGGCAAAGACACCTATCTCGTTGACGGCGCCAAAGCGGTTCTTGATGGCACGCACCAGCCGGAAACTGCTGTGCGTGTCGCCTTCAAAATACAGTACCGTGTCCACCATGTGCTCCAGCACGCGCGGCCCGGCCAGCGTGCCGTCTTTGGTGACATGGCCAACCAGTACCACACTGACACCGCTGGCCTTGGCGGCGCGTGTCAGATGCGCCGCACATTCACGCACTTGCGCCACCGAGCCGGGCGCCGACGTCAGTTGATCCGAGTAGACGGTTTGGATCGAGTCGATGACTGCAATGTCGGGCCGCGTGGCGTCCAGCGTGGCCAGAATTTTTTCCAATTGAATCTCGGCCAGCACCTTGACCTGGCTGTTGTTCAGCCCGAGGCGGCGCGAGCGCAGCGCCACTTGCGCGCCACTCTCTTCGCCGGTCACATACAAGGTGTTTTGGCCACTGCGCTGCAGCGAGTCGAGTGCTTGCAACAGCAAGGTGGACTTGCCAATGCCGGGGTCGCCGCCGATCAGCACGACACCGCCCTCCACCATGCCGCCGCCCAGCACGCGGTCCAGCTCCTCTTGCCCGGTGGGGGTGCGCGCCATGTCAACAGCATCGATGTCGCCCAGCGTCATCACCTGCGCTGCTTTGACCAGCGAGGCGAATCGGTTTTTGGCCGGCGCCGTACTCTCGGGCACCGACTCAATCAGTGTGTTCCAGGCCTGGCAACTGGGGCACTTGCCCAGCCATTTGGGGCTGACGCCACCACAGTCGGAGCACACGTAAACAGTTTTTTCTTTCGCCATGCAGGCGATGGTACTGCACGCAATACGCAGCCTACTTTTGGTGGCACTTCTGGCAAACGTCCATGCCCAGCTTGGGGTCCTGCCGCAGCAAGTTCGGGAAGTCACCCTTGTGCGGGTCGTGACAACTGCCGCAGAAAAAAGGCCTGCCGGGTCGCAACGGGTTCTCCACCGGACTGGTATGCACTTCGTCACCCAGCGGATGCCCCTTGCCCGAGAAGCCAGCCATCACGTGCGGTGCTTCCTTGATCTCGTCGTGGCAATCCAGACAGGTCTCGGTCGGTGTCTTCTTTAGCAGCACAGCGTTGTCTGATGCATGGGGCAGATGGCACGAGGCACACTTGGCACCCTTGACGGCAGAGTGGGTAAATTTGCCGGCAAAGTTCTTCTTCTCGTGGCAGCTAAAGCAAAGCTCCGGAATGGCCGACTTCAACAGCTTTTTCTGGCTGGTGGAATGCGGGTCATGACAGACCGTGCAACCTTTTTCCAGTGCCTTGTGCGTTGACTTTTTCTTGAACTTTTCCTTCTCATGACAAGACAGGCAGATCTCGGGCTCTTTGGCTTTCAGCCCGTGCGGCAATGGGCCGGTACTTTTGTGCGGTCGTTTGACAGCATCCAGCTGCGTGTGGCAGGTGGTACAGCCTTTCTCCAGCGCAACGTGGATGACTTTTTCTTCAAAAATGTCGTCATGGCACTCCATGCATTTGGCGTCCTGTGGCGGTGCCTTGACGGCCACCGGGGCTGACGCGGGGGTGGCTTCGGGTGCCGCAGTTTGCGCGTGCACCGGCAACCACAACAGGGCCGCCGTGAGCGCAGCGCTTAACCACGTGCAGCGCGCCAGGGCGAATGTTTGCAGTGTCAATTTGGTTCTCATTTGCTGCTTTGTTTTGCCTGGCACTCAATAGGAAATGGGGTTGTGGCTCTTGCCGTGGCACACTAAATTGCAGCTGCCACCAGTTGCGGTTTTGGTAAATGTACGATTGCCCGTGACAATCGTGGTATCAAAATTGATAAGCCTAGGATTTGTGGATACGCCATGTGGATCATGACAAGCACTGCAGGGCGCGTTAACCCCCAAGTGAAGGCTGTGCTCTCTAAAACTAGTGCTGGGGCTGGCCCGGATACTTGTACGGTCATGACACTTGTAGCACAGGGCGTACGCCGCAGCGCTTTCGGTAGTGTTGTCTGCAGTTGTGTACTGTGCGGTGAGAAGAGGTGAAATAGTTGAACCGTGCGGTCCGTTCGGGCCGGTACCGACGGTAGGGGCGGCCTGCGGTCCAGTGTTGTTGCTATGGCAGGAAGTACAAGTCATTGTGCTGCTTGCCGTTAGTGCCCCCGTGTTGCCTGGCAGCGTAATGGCGGCAAGGCTGGGCATATTGGCTTGTGCGGTTTTACCTACACCGGCGACCGGATGGAAAGAGGAATTGGTAGTCTGGAATTCAAGACGGATATTGTTAGCCTGTGTCGTGATAGTACGAGTGATGCCTGAAGCTTTCTTACCGGTACTGTCACCGTGGCAACGAAAACAGACCTCGTACTCGTAGGTCGCCGCTGCTTTGGCAGCGCCAGTGATGTCCACACCACTGACTCCTTTGAGGGAGCCAGGCAGGGTGGGCATTCCAGTTACTGCCGTAGTAGTGCCCGCTGTCGTATTGGTCTGGTGCGGGTTGTGGCAATCAACGCATTCCACATGGCGCGTTGCTGACGGAACAATATCGGCTTCCACTGGATCATGAATGCCGGTAAAGCTGGCTACCGCATGCGCCGACACCTTTTGGGTTTCAGTCTGCAAATTCTTGGCGGGTGCCGTCTTGCCGGCGACGTTGCCGGTGTGACAGGTGAAGCAGTTGGCCTCTTCCGTCGAACCGTAATTCATCAGCCGCTGCTTGCCCTGCGCGGTGTGCGGCTGGTGGCAGTTTTCACAGGCATTGGCGGCCACGGTGGTGCCACTGGTATGAAGCCAGGGGTTGGTACCGGTGCCGCTCCAGGTAGCCGCTGATGTGGAGTGGCTGCTGGTCGACCAACCGGCTTTGGTGTGGCAGGTGATGCACAGCGCTGAGGCGGTATTGGGAACGACCAGAAACTTGCCATTGGTGTCATTGTGCGCATCGTGGCACGACGCGCATTGCATCTGGCCGGTTTTGTCCAACTTGACCTTGCCGGTCAGCGTGGTCGGGTCGGCCAGTTCACCTGCACTGGCGGTGACCAGTGCCGCGTTGTAGGCAAAAGACACCGGGTGGTCGTCCGACAGGTCGCGGCCGATCAGGCTGGCGCTGGTATTCATCATTCCTGTCGCGGTGGTGCCGGCAATGGCGACCTTGGTGGCACCGCGGCTCAGCAACTCACCCAGCGCCACGGTGCCGTCATGGCAGCTCAGGCACAGCAGCGACGAGCCGTTGGGTTGGCCCATCGTGCCCTTGGTCGTGGTGCTGGTGTATGGGGTGTAGCCGGTTGCAGTCGGGTTGTTCCTGTTCCACAAGGGCGCCACCGTGGAGGCATTGTGCGGCACATGGCAAAAAACGCAGGTCTGCGTCTCGGCGTTGGAAGTCGCTTTCACCGTGCCCGGCCCACTGAAGGACAGATTATGTTTGGTGGTTGCCACGCCGGCTTGCGGCTGCACGCTCCACAAAGACGCACCCGCCAACAGCGCGACGGCCACCCACTTACCCAAAACGCGCGTCATGTTGGACCTCCGATGTAACGAAATACTTGTACTCTTCGATTGTAGGTATCGGCAACATAAATCGTGTTGTCGGCACCTATGAAAATGCCGGTAGGCAGCCAAAACTCGCCGCGCGCCTCGCCCATGCCACCGATGGA
Organism: Betaproteobacteria bacterium; assembly: GCA_025354965.1. Classification (GTDB taxonomy): domain Bacteria; phylum Pseudomonadota; class Gammaproteobacteria; order Burkholderiales; family Burkholderiaceae_C; genus Rhodoferax. Next base: position 19,585 of record JANXLW010000280.1, on the reverse strand, counting down.
CAGCAGCAACTGGCCGCCCTGGTCAAAAATCTGCATACCATTGAGCAGCGCGTCCACCAGGTAGACGTGTCCAAAGCTGTCGGTTGCGACGCCTTTTTGCCGCAGTGCTTCACCCTGGTTGTCGCCCATTTGACCGAACTTATTGATGAAGTGACCCTGCGTATCAAAAATCTGTATGCGAAAGTTGAGTGAATCGGTTACCAGCAAGTGGTCTGTGTCACGCCACAGCATGGTCGGGAAATTGAATTCCCCGTCCGCCTTGCCGCGCCGTCCGATGCGGGTCAGGTAAGTGCCATCGGCGGCATAGACCTTGATGCAATGGGCAGTGGTATCGACCACATAAAGTTTGCGTGCTTGCGCGTCAAAGGCAATACCGGTCGGTTGACGCACCGGCTCGCTAAGGGCCAGGCGCACGGCGAATTCAGCACCCGGCTTGATGACAAACACGCCACCCAGCGCCGAGTCGGTCACCAGCACGCTATCGTTTTCGCCGCGCGCCAATCCAGTGGGAGACGGCAACTGCAAATTGCCTTCAAGGTGGATCAATTGGTATTTGTTTTCACCCCGGTCAAAGCGGTGCACGCCCTTGGCACCGGGGTCAGCCACGTACAAAACCCGACCCACTTCAAGCACTGCCATCGGGCGAATCAGGCGCTCTTGCGCCTCACCAAAAATGAGGTCTGCCAAACGCCGGAAAAAACCTTTGGTCAAGCCCAGATCCTGGGGTGCTGATATGGTGCGCACAAACGCAATGCGCGGCGCATCGGGTGGCGCCGGCCAGACCAGCGTGTTGCCGGCTGCCTCGGGCTTGACTTCAACCGGCGTGGCGCACGCCAGCAACGCCAGCGCCAGCAAAGGCATCAGATAGCGCGAGAGGCGCAGAAAATAGTACGTCATGGTCAGAAATCCCGACGCAGATCGACACGACCCATGGTGCGATCGCGAACATACAGGCCTTGCTCTTCCTGAATGCGCGACAGGTCAGCAGACAAGCTCAACCGCCGGTAGCGCCACTGGGCCTTGAGAGTGGCCGATTTGCGCACCCGCAACTCGACACCACCGTTGTCGCGTTCATACAAACCAATGGCGTTCAGGCTTAACCCTGAGTCGAAGCGCAAACCCAGCGTCAGGTCATAGCTGACCAGGTCCGACTCCTGCAGCAGGTTGTCGGCAGTGACGACGCTGCGCCGGGCGCCCAGCCGATAGTTGTTGCGCGTCTGCAGCGGAATTTCGCCTTGCAGATAGGCCTCGCCCGATTTGCGAACAAACGGTGAAATGGTCTCGCGGTGGTCTTCTCGTTCCAGCAGGCCACCGGCCGACAGGTCAATTTGCGAGGACAGCGGCACGTCAGCGCGGGCGCCGACCAAGCGGCTCTGAACCGCGTTCAGCGGCGAGCTTGGCGTACCCGAGGTCAGCTTGGGTGATGAATCGCTGTAGCGCGCATAAAGGCTCAGCATGCGGGTCACGGCCCAGTTCAAATTCAGACCCTGATCCAGCTGGGTATTGGCGAAGGTGCCGCCAACATCAAACACATAGTCAACCAGCACCTCTTCGCCGTCCAGAATAATGCCGCTCAGCAACCTCTGAATGCGCGTTGAGATACCAACGACGGTCAGCACATAGTCAACGCCCTCCACATAGGTCTGGCTGCGCGTCACATTTCTGACCTGCACGCTGGTGCCGGTGACCCGGGTGCGCGCCAGTGTGACCGCCGTGGTGCTATTGAGCGTCACGTGTTCGCCGACAATGGCTACCTGGGTGCCGCTGGCGCTCTGGTCACGCTGCTCGTAGCGTGCCGAATAGCCAGCTTGTAAAGTGCCGATTGGCAGCGTCTGCGTGTAGTTGACAGAGCCATCAACGCCGCGCGCGTGGCTGGCAAACTGCTCGGCTTTGGCGTCGTTGAAGTGCGCGCCAGCGTTCAAGTCAAGACCTTTGGCGGCGGCCCACGAGACCGACACATTGGCCGAATCTGTGAGCGTTGCCTTGTCGTCCTGGCGATTGCGGCCAAACTGGTAATTGGCGAAGGTAAGCCACTGCTTGCCCACAGAGCCGCTGGCGTCCAGCGCAAAGCGCAAGTCATCCAGCTCTGGCGTGTAACCCGACTGCTGGGTGTATTTTTGCCGACTGTACTCAATGCGGTTATTCAGCTCAAAAGGCGTCTGGCTGCCCAGGCGCAGGCGGGTGTCGAGGCTCAGGTTTTTCTGGTCCTGGTGCGAATTCTGCAACGCCAAACTGGTGCTGCCGCTACTGGAATCCTGCTGCAAGGTCTGGTAGCTGAATTGCGTTCTACCGTAACTCCACAGTTCACGTGAAGCCTTGAAGTTCAAGCGGTCAATCTGGTCGTCCACCACGCGCGTGCTGCTGCTGCCCTGGTTGTGTTCCCGCGTTGCAGCAAAGTCCATTGCCACCGGCGTCAGTGGTGCCAGCAGGGCGGCCGTCAGGCCATAGCGGGTGTTCTGCTGATTGAAGACTTCACCCGGATCAACCGACGGTGTGCTATTTAGACGGTCGTAAAACAGTGTGCCACGCGCCGGCTTGTCGGCCAGCAGCACTGCGTGGGCGCTCAGGTTGTAAAGCGGCTCATGGCTGCTGCCCTGAATGCCATCGCTGTCGGAGCGACCGTAGGCTGCGACCAGGCCGAGACCAACATCCAGCGACAGCAGTTTGGGGTGGTAGATGTAGCTGTGCGTCGTCAGCGAAGTCTCCAGGCGCATGTCGGTCTGTTTTTGCCGCATTGCCGTACTGGAGCCGTTGCCGGGGTCGGTGAGGGTGGTGGTGACGCCACTGGTCTGACCGACAACACCCACAAAACCCTCGGCACCTGTTATTTTGAACGATTCAAATTCCGGTTGCGCCTGACACAAGGGCTGCAGGCCGACGCACAGCGCCAGCGCCTGGATGGCGCGCAATACCGGTGCTGGCGTCAGTTGACACTTCATGCGTCTGCGCCCTAAGGTTTGGCGGCTGCACGCGGCGTGTAATCGACACCTTGCATACGACCAAAGCCAAACACATCGACTTTGTTCGGCGCCACCTGGCTGGTCACCAGTATCAGGTATTCAATGTCGAATTTGGGGTCGGCGTATTTCTTGAACCGCGCCACGTTGTCGTAGTCAATCTTGACAGCTGCCGGCAGGCTCATGCCCTCACCTTTGCCGGGCTGGCCAAAGGCCATGCGCAATTGGTTGTCGTCACCAAAAACCTGCACATTCTGGAACGCTGCGTCGCTCACGTAGATGTTGCCGCTGCGGTCCACCGCAATGCCTTTGGGCCGGGCAAACGTGCCAGGCGTGTCGCCAACTTGACCAAAGCTACGCAAGTGCTTGCCATCGGCGCTAAAGCGCTGGATGCGATAGTTGCCGGTGTCCACCACCAGCACGTCGCCATTGGGCGCCAGGGCGATATTGGTAGGGTGCAGCATGGCAGTTTCTGGCGTCGCGCCTTTGCCAAACTTGAACAGCAACATGCCAGTAAACTTGTTGAGCACCTGCACCTCCTGATGCTCCAGGTCCACCACATACAACTTGTCGCCAGCAATGGCAGTGTCTATCGGGCGAAACTGGCCAGGCTCGCCAAATGCACCCAAATAGCCGCCGTCACGGTCAAAGCGCAGCACCTGGTTGCGTCCGGTGTCGGTCACATAGCGGGTGCCGTCGGTGTCGATGGTGATGTTGATGGGCACCTTGAACCGGCCCATGCCATTGCCGGCAAAGACGCTGAACAGCTTTTTGTTCAGGTCAAAAATGGCGATGCCGGCCGACTTGGTGTCAACCGCAAAAATCCGACCTTCAAATAGCGCCACACCGTAAATGGTGGCCAGGGAGCGGCCTTTTTCTTCACCGGCCAAAAACTGTTGAAAACTGCTGAGCTGGGCGTCAAAGTCGCCCTCACCCCTGAACGTGGTCAGAAGCTGAATGCGCGGTGCCTCAGGTGGCGCCGGGTAAAAAACTGTGGCCGGCGGCTCGGTCGCCTTTTGTGGCGCACCGGCGCAACCTGCCAGTGCGGCCAATAGCAACAGTGCGGCAGATTGCCACCATGGATGGGAGCGAAGCAATGTCATGAAACGGCGTCAAAAAGAAAGGTAGAGATTTTCAAAAACAGCAAACCCTGCTGCGGATCACTGCAATGGCCTTGGTTGGAACCACCGCAGAAGCACCCGGCAACAGGGTTGCTGAGAGGCTTGCAGGCCCAGGGGCGAACTATAAAGTCATCCGCCCACCGGCTTGCCAGGCAAGCCGGGTTGGGCTTTTACTTGTCGTGGCAAGTAATGCACAGTGCGCTACCAACCATGCTTATCTTGACGAGCTTGTTGCTGACGGTACCAGTACCAGAGGTGGCCACCGGGACGGTAAAGGTGTTGTGCACGTCATGGCAAGAGGCACATTCCACTTTTGTATTGAACAGCAAGTTGCTTGAAATTGTGCCGGTTCGGGACTTGGTTCCGCCGGTGCCAACATTGGCTGCGTTTGTAATGGGAAACAGAGCGCCGTCGGCCGTAACCAGAGCGGCGTCATAAACGACGCTGATCGGATGGTCGTTGGTCAGGCTGGTTCCCAAGTTGGATGCTGCGGCGATGGCCACCGTACCTGTTACCCCGCCAAAGCTGTTGACCGCTACTGTGCCGTCATGGCAGGACAGGCACAGTTTGGAGGTGGCGCCTGGTTGGGCATCGACGGTACCGTTCATGGTGGAGGAAAAAGCGCTGTTGTACATGGTGTACGTTGCCGCTGACAGTGCGTGGTTCCACAGCGCCGTCAGGCCCGCAGCGGTGTTGTGCGGTGCATGGCAGGCAATACAGATTTGTCCGTTGGTTCCGGTCACTGCGCTAAAGTCATGCTTGGAACCGGCAATACTGCCAGCGCCTGCCGACAATCCTGCCAGCGCCAGGCTGAGGCCCAATAAACTCTGTCTTACCATTCTGGTGTTAAGCATTGTGTTACTCCTTCAAAGATGAATGCTCGTTAAAAAATCGTAATGTCGGATGGCCCTGAGCGACGTCACCTTTGACGCAAGCACAAAAGCAAAACAGCGGCTGCTGGCAGTGCTAGAAGGCATGTTGGTCATGTGGTATTTATTCGCTTGTTGACTTATCTTTACGGCAAATTTACAGACTTGTCGACTAGTCAAGTATTTTTGATTCTGAAAATTACCGTTGTTGCAAACTGTTGCCTGTAAAACTTACGATTTGAGAATTGTTGTGATATCTAGGGTTGAAAGGTTTGAAAAAATCTGGCAGCCGAAGCCTGGGAAAGGTCGCAGCCAGCTCGCGCAGGCTGGGTGTCGATGTCGCCGTCGGCCTGAAATTCAGGCCCTCACTGGCCGAGTCGGCAAACCTCTGTCACACCCATTTGGCAACTGCGGGCAAAGTCCAGCCGTGCGGCTTGCGGGTTGCCCAGAACCTGGTGAACTTGGGCGCGGCCAAGGTAGGGGTTGTAATAGCCGGGGTCCAACAGGATCGCCCGATTAAAGTCCTGCAAGGCTTGCGGATACTTCCCGGCTTTCAGGTAGGCCACTGCGCGATCATTGAATAGCAAACTGTAGTACGGCAAAATTTTGAGGCCGGCGTCAAAATCCCGAATCGCCTCCTGATAACGCCCGGCGTTTAAATACGCCACGCCCCGGTTGTGATGCATCCGCCCCAACTGGTTGGTCTCCTCCTTGCCCTGAGCCAATTGCAGGGCATCGTCCCACAGCAGCCTTGAATCGGAAAATGTGGTCAAGCGGTTCCAGCTTGCAGGAACCAGCGCCAGGGTTGCTAGAGCAAACACCACAACAGCATGGCGGGCCGCCAGTTGGCGCAACAGCAGCGCAAACCCGACGGCCAGGCAAGACATCCACAAATAGCTGCGATACAGCACAAATATTTCCTGAATCCTGACGGTGGACAGTTCGGTAGCAAACAAAAGCCACGGACCCAGCAAGGCAAAACCCAGCAAGCCTTTGCTGCCCCGTTGCAACAGCAAACGCAGCGCCAGCAGCGGGTACAACAAAAAGATTGCTGCAGCGGCGGTTTGCGGCCAACTCCAAAAACTGCGGACAAAATGCTCCTGCATGTCCACCGACATCCAGGCCGGAACCGGCACCATCCATAAAACGAGGTATTTAAAAAATAGAAAGCTCTGCGTCAGCAGCGAGAGCCCATAGGCTTGCCCGGCATCGATGTTGAGTTCCGCCAACATGCCTTGGCCGCTGGGCTCGTAAGCGCCGCCAACAATGCCGCCGGACTTGACCTGAACCAGGGTATAAATTCCGATCGCCAGGTACAACACGAGCGTCGGCGCAAGCTCCCTGAAAGGCCGCTGGCCGGGCGGGCGAACCAGTACCCATAGCATCATCGCCACTGCCGGCGCCATGATGGCGTGCTCCTTGGACAGCACCGCCAGCAAATAACTGACAGCCGAGGCCAACAGCCAGCGCCGCTGGTTGCGCAGCAAGCCCTGAAAAAACAAATACCAGGTTGACAACGCAAACAGGGTTGCCAGCAGGGTCGTGCGCTGCACCAAATAGGCAACCCCATAAACTGCTGCGGGGTTCAAGGCAAACCAGCAGGCACCCAAAAAGGCCAGCCATGACAAGGTCAGCGGCCGACCACTGGCGGCGCCACCGGCATCAGTTTTTTCTGTCGGCAACGTGGCCTTGAACAGGCTGAAAAGAAGCAGGTACAACAACCATGTGTTGACGATATGCAGGGACAAATTGCCCAGGCGTTGCCAGATGAGATCTGCGCCAAAGACGGCGCGTACCCACACAAACGTGGAAACCGAAAACCAGCGCAAACCAAAGTGGAGGTCTGCCCCGAGAACGTCTGTAATGGGCGCGCCAAAGTAGCTGAAGTCGTCGAACACCAGAGGGCTCGACAGAAAACTTCCGTAGAGGGCCAGCACCGCCAATGCCAGAGCAAGCATCGGCACGATGTATTGGGCAACCGACGATTGACGACAGGCTGAAAAAAAGCGCGCCATTGAGTTTTTGGGGGGTACCAGGGGTCCACGGACAGGCTCCATGGACTTCATTGTAAATAGACAAAGTGTCTGCGCGAGCGCTTCAGGTCAGGTGCCAAGTCGCGGTCGCGGTGGCGGGGCGCGCATCGCCCGGATGGCCGCCCAGGCTGAACGGGATCGATAAAAACGCGATCAGAATGACCGGCATCAGGGTGGCGAGAACGACGCCCAGGTACTGGTTGATGAACAAGCGAAGGGATGCATCCATGAAGAACCTCTTTGTTGAATTGAATCGACACTGTCATCTTCGCGATCGCGTCTTAAGGCCGTCTTAGCGCGCAATCGGAATTCGCCAGCAGTCTGTGATGTCGCCCCAAGCAACTTGCACCGTCGGTGTATATCTTTGGCAGTGGCAGCAATCGTCTGCCGCTCGGCCTGTCATATCCTTGGCGCACTATTGGGGGTTCACGCTGCCGCCATTTCCATCTGCTGCCTGGCTGAACGCGCTGCTGGTATCGCAACTTTGTGTATCAAAGGGGTAATTTATGGTTTCGCAAACTTCGGATGAAGGTCTGACCGCAGCGCAGGCGGCGCAACGCTTGCTTGAAGATGGCCCCAACAAGTTACCGGGCGATCAGCGACGTGGCCTGCGCGCCATTGTTGGCGAGACCCTGCAAGAGCCGATGTTCATGCTGCTGCTGGCGGCCGGTGCGCTGTACCTGGTGCTGGGTGATTTGCAGGAAGGTCTCATTTTGTTTGGTTTGGTGCTGGTGGTACTGGCGCTGACGCTGTACCAGGAGGGCAAGACCGAGCGTGCGATGGAGGCCTTGCGCGACCTCACCAGTCCGCGCGCCCTGGTGCTGCGTGACGGCCAGCCGCAGCGCATTGCGGGCAGTGAAGTGGTGTGTGGCGATATTTTGCTGTTGGCCGAGGGCGACCGCGTGGCGGCGGACGCGCTCTTGATTTCTGCCACCGATGTGCAGGCCGACGAGTCCTTGTTAACCGGTGAGGCAGTGCCGGTCAGCAAGGTGGCCGCTTCGACACTGGCGACAGCAGAACCGACGGCGTCGGTGCGACCCGGCAGCGATGCGCAAACTTTATTGTTTTCCGGCACCCTGTTGGTCAAGGGCCACGCCAGCGCGCGGGTCACGGCGACCGGCGCGCGCAGCGAAATCGGTCGCATTGGCAACGCGTTGGAGACTTTGACCAGTGAACGCTCGCCGCTCAAGAAACAAACCGCCAAACTGGTCAAAGTGCTGGCGCTGGTGGCCTTCGGCGCCAGCCTCTTTATGTTCGTCGCTTACGGATTGATTCGCGGCGACTGGCTGGACGCACTGCTGGCCGCCATTGCACTGGCGATGGCCTTGCTGCCGCAGGAGTTCACCGTGGTGTTGACGGTACTGCCGGCTTTGGGTGCCTGGCGCTTGTCGAAGGAAAACGTGCTGACCCGACGCATCGCCGCCATCGAGACCCTGGGTGCCACCTCGGTGCTGTGTGTCGACAAGACCGGCACCTTGACCGAGAACCGCATGACCGTGGCACAGCTTTATGTTCAAAACGCCGGCTCCTCGCCGGGTGACGTTCAAGGGCAAAGCATGGCTATTGACTACGCTGCAACGGCGGAGTTGCCGGAGGCTTTTCACACCCTGGTTGAGTTCTCCATTCTGGCCAGTGTGAGCGAGCCGTTTGATCCGATGGAAAAGGCTTTTCACCGGCTGGGTCAACACTTTTTGAAGGATACCGAGCATCTGCACCGCGACTGGGCGCTGGTGCAGGAATACGGGCTGACACCCGGGTTGCGCGCCATGTCGCATGTCTGGAAGGCTGTCGCAGGCGACGCCAATGTGGTGGCCGCCAAGGGCGCGCCGGAGGCCATCATCGAGCTCTGTCATCTGGACGCCAGCGCGCAACTGCGCATTGCCGCTGCGATGGATGCCATGGCGGCCCGGGGCTTGCGCGTGCTGGGTGTGGCGCAGGCCCGCTTTGCCGGCGAACAGTGGCCTGCCATCGCGCATGACTTTGAGTTCGAATTCATCGGCTTGCTGGGGTTGGCGGACCCGCTGCGCTCCGAGATCCCGCAGGCGGTGGCCCTGTGCCGCACGGCCGGTATCCGGGTCGTGATGATCACGGGCGACTACCCGGCCACTGCCAGCGCCATTGCCGCCCAGGCGCAACTGGACGCCGGCGAAGTGCTGACCGGTGACGCCATGGCAGCCTTGAGCGATGCCGAGCTCCAGCTCCGCATGCAAACCGCCAGCATTTGCGCCCGCGTCGCACCCGAGCAAAAACTGCGCATCGTGCAGGCACTCAAGGCCAATGGCGAGGTGGTGGCCATGACCGGTGACGGCGTGAACGACGCACCGGCGTTGAAGGCCGCGCATGTGGGCGTGGCGATGGGCGGACGTGGCACCGATGTGGCGCGTGAAGCGGCCTCGCTGGTGCTGCTGGACGACAACTTTGCCTCGATCGTGCGGGCGGTTCGGCTGGGCCGGCGCATCTTTGACAATTTACGTAAATCCATGTCCTACATCCTCGCGGTGCATGTACCGATTGCCGGTGCCGCATTGCTGCCAGTGCTGCTGGGCTGGCCGGTCGTGTTGTTCCCGCTGCACATTGCTTTTCTGGAGCTGGTCATCGACCCGGCTTGCTCCATGGTGTTCGAGAACGAGCCGTCCGAGGCGGATGTGATGCAGCGCGCGCCGCGTGACGTCAACACCCCGTTGTTTGCCGGCATGACGCTGGTGCTGGCACTGCTGCAAGGCCTGGGTGTGCTGCTGGTCGTAATGGGCGCCTATGCCTGGAGTGCCAGTTGGTTGAGCGAGACGGCGGCGCGGGCCTTTGCCTTCACCACGCTGGTGATGGGCAACCTGGCACTGATCTTTTCCAACCGCTCCGGCAGCGGGTCGCTATGGAGGTCGCTGCGGGTGCCGAATCGTACTTTGTGGATCGTAACTGGCGTGACCCTCGGGCTGTTGGGGCTGGCGCTTTACCTGCCCTGGTTGTCGCGCCTGTTCTTCTTTACGCCCTTGACAATCCCTGACCTGCTGACAGCAATTGCCTTGGGCTTGCTCAGCGTACTCTGGTTTGAGGCCATCAAGCTGGTGCGACATCTGTCGAGACGGACCGGTACTTTGGCTGTTTGACTAAAATCCTTAGTGGATTCATAATGGATCATATATCCATTTTGGAGCCAATATGACTAATATTTCTGTCAAAGACGTGCCCGAGGCTTGGGCCGAAGCCCTGCGGCAACGCGCGGCGCGCAATCACCGCTCGCTGCAAGGCGAGTTGATGGCAATCATTGAGGCGGCGCTTGTCAACACCGTCCCCATGGTCCCCGTGCCGACACCGGGCGCGCAGGGCGTTGTGGTGGGCTACGGCGCAGTGGGATATCCCATTGTTCGCAAAGGCTGGAAGACCGTCCAGCAAGTGGCCGCAGAACTCAAGGCGAAGTACCCAAACGGGCCCGCCCCCGGGCAGGGTTCGAGCATAGACATGATCCGTGAAGACAGGGACAGTCGGTGAGCGCCGTCGCTCCCACCTTGTATGTGGCCGAGCCGCCCGCGCAGTACCTGCAGTGGCCACCCATGGTGGTGGATTGCAGCGCGCTGGCGGGCATTGTGTTTCAGGAGTCCTGGAAAGAGGAGGCGCAACTGCGCATCGCCGGTCGCTCACTCCATGCTCCGAGCCTGTTGCAGATCGAAATCACCAGCGTGGCGGTCAAAAAGCTGCGTCGGGGCGAAGCCCATGCCGCCGACGGCTTGGCACAGGTCCAGGATCTGACCATCGAACTCCACGAGATCGACATGCAGGCCGTTTGCGCCCTCGCTCTACGCTACCAGCTCAGCGCCTATGACGCGTCTTACCTGTGGCTGGCCGCCGAGCTGAAGTGCCCTTTGGCCACCTTTGACGAAAAGCTGGGCAATGCGGCGCAGGCGCATCTGGCAACTTTGCCTTGAGCACTCAGGTACCCGGTCAGTCTTGAACTAGCACCGGTACGCGTGCCGCCAGCGCGCACATCAGTTCGTAGCCGACCGTGCCGGCGCTTTGCGCCACCTCATCGATGCCTAGCACGACGCCATTGGCAGCCCGGCCCCACAAGGTCACTTCACTGCCAAAGCCGGCGCCTGCAATGGGTGTGAGGTCAACGGTGATCATGTCCATGCTGACACGCCCCAAGCTATGGGTGCGAACACCGTTCACCAGCACCGGCGTGCCGCTCGGGCAAGATCGCGGGTAGCCGTCAGCGTAACCGCAAGCGACGACGCCGATTCGCATGGCGCCCGGTGCCACAAAAGTCGAGCCATAGCCGACCGTGTCACCGGTCACCAATTCCTGCGTGGCGATGATTCTTGCGGTAAGCGTCATGGCAGGTTGCAAACCCCAGTCGCTGGCACTGTGCGCGGGGAAGTCCGGCGCGCTGCCGTAAACGGCGATGCCCGGGCGCACCCAGTCGGAAGCGCTTGCGCGGTGACGCAGCGTGGCAGCACTATTGCTCAAGGTTCGTTCACCCGGCAGGTCGCGCGTGGCCGCTGCAAAAACCGCCACCTGGGAGGTGACACCTGCAGCCCCATCGGCGTCACTGAAATGGGTCATCAGCGAAATTTCATCGACCTGCGGCAAGGCATTCAGGCGCGTCCAGGCAGCACGGTAGCGCTGCGGTGTAAACCCGAGCCGGTTCATGCCGGAATTCAATTTCAGAAACACCCGCATGGGCACATTCGTCTTGTGTGCTGCGAGCATGTCAATCTGCTCATCACAGTGCACCGTGTGCCAGAGATCCAGGCGCGAGCAAAGTTCCAGGTCGCGCACTTCAAAAACGCCTTCCAGCAACAGAATCGGACCACGCCAGCCCAGCTTTCGCACACGCTGCGCCTCCTCCAGGTCCAGCAAGGCAAAGCCATCGGCGCCGCGCAAACCCTCAAAGACACGTTCGATGCCGTGGCCATAGGCATTCGCCTTGACGACGGCCCAGACCCTGGAATCAGGGGCGGCGGCACGGGCGCGCAAGAGGTTGTTTTCAAGTGCCTGAGTATGGACAGTGGCAAGTATCGGACGGGGCATGATGAGGCGAATGTGACAGATAGAAGTATTGATTCTGACATTGCCATGGCGTGCTATAACCCTGCATCGTTTGGAAACACATAACAAAACCCTCGCGTCGGTGCCTCTGATGCGCAACTGCAGTCAATGAAACGCAGCTTTTTTATCATCATGTCGGCGCAGTTTTTCAGCTCGCTGGCCGACAACGCGTTATTTGTCGCAGCGGTTCAATTGCTCAGATCCAACAAAGCGCCCGAATGGCAACAAGCCGCATTGGTTCCGATGTTTGCGCTGTTCTACGTGATTCTGGCGCCCTTTGTCGGCGCCTTCGCCGACTCCATGCCCAAGGGCAAGGTGATGTTGATCAGCAACTTCATCAAGGTGGGCGGCTGCCTGATGATGTTGTTTGGAACGCACCCCTTGCTGTCGTACGCCATTGTCGGTCTGGGTGCGGCAGCCTACTCGCCGGCCAAGTATGGCATTCTGACCGAGCTGCTGCCGGCCTCGCAGCTGGTCAAGGCGAACGGCTGGATAGAAGGCCTGACCATCACCTCCATCATTCTGGGCGTTTTACTTGGCGGTCAACTGGTGGGGCCGGTGTTGGGGCCCATGCTTTTAAAGTTTGACTTGCCCTTGTTCGACACCGGAATAGACACGCCGCCGGAAGCCGCTATCAGCGTGCTGATATTTATTTACCTGCTGGCCGCCTGGTTCAATACGCATATTCCGCAAACCGGCGTCGAAATGCGAGCCTTGCCCAGTCGTCTGTCTTCTTTGCTGCCCGATTTCTGGACTTGCAATGCCCGTTTATGGCGTGACAAGTTAGGCCAGATTTCGCTCGCTGCGACTACGCTGATATGGGGGGTGGCTGGTAATTTGCGCTTCATCGTGCTGGCCTGGGCCGCCGCCGCCCTGGGCTATACCGTGACTCAAGCCTCGGCATTGCAGGGCGTGGTGGCGATTGGCATGGCGGTTGGGGCCGTGGTGGCCTCTGTTCGCATGCGACTGGAAGACGGTCCACGCGTCATCACATTGGGTATTGGCATGGGACTGCTCATCATCATGCTGATTTTTATCAGCAACGTTTGGGTAGCGGCACCTTTTTTGATTTTGCTGGGTGCCCTGGGTGGCTATCTGGTGGTGCCGATGAACGCGCTGTTGCAGCATCGTGGTCACAACCTGATGGGAGCCGGACGCTCCATCGCGGTGCAGAACTTCAACGAACAGGCCTGCATCCTGGTGTTGGGTGCGGTCTATAGCCTGTCCACCGGCCTGGGCTTGCCAACCTTTACCGCCATTACAACTTTTGGGTTGGTGATTGCCAGCTTCATGTGGTTCATTCGGCGTTGGCATGCCCGCAATTGCGTCCACCATCGTGCTGAGGTCGAACACCTGCTGGACATCGCCCGCAACGACAAGTTCGGCGACTGATGTCGAACCGGGCCCTGGCGGCGGCGGCACTAACCCTCAACGCCTTTGTTTTCGGGCTTTCATGGTGGCCGTTTCGCGCGCTGCAAAAACATGGCTTGCACCCGTTGTGGGCGACCGCCTTTACTTTGGGTTTTGCCCTGATCTGTTTGCTGCTGCTGCGGCCTGGCGCCTGGCGCGGCCTGGTTAAACATCCGATGCTTTGGTGGCTGGTGCTGGCCGCCGGACTGACCAATGTCGGATTCAACTGGGCGGTGACCGTCGGCGACGTGGTGCGGGTTGTCCTGTTGTTCTATTTGATGCCGGCCTGGGTCGTATTGCTGGCCTGGCCCTTGCTGGGTGAAACGCCCAGCAAGGGTTCCGTCTTTCGACTGCTGCTGGCACTCATCGGAGTCGTGATCGTGCTCAAAACGCCGGCCTCCCCTTGGCCCGTCCCCGAGAGCATGGCCGACTGGCTGGCGCTGATGGGCGGATTCTGTTTTGCCCTGACCAACATCCTGCTGCGCAAGCTCAACCAGACACCGGGTGAGTCGCGCATGCTGGCCATGTTTGCCGGTGGCGCGGTGATGGCCACCAGCGCGGCGCTGTTGGGGGTGGGTTTCGGTGTTGTCACAGCACCACCGGCACCAGACGTGGCCTGGTCGACCCTGGCCTTGTTCACCGGCCTGGCTATGCTGGCGGGAAATCTGGCGCTGCAATATGGCGCCGCCCATTTGAGCGCCAGCGCCACTTCACTCATCATGCTGTCAGAAGTGGTGTTTGCCAGCGTCTCTTCGGTGCTGTTGGGAAGCGGTGAATTGTCGCTGCGCACGCTGGCCGGGGGTGCCTTGATTTTATTAGCCTCACTGCTGGCAGTGGTGTCTTTTGACCGCCGCTAGAGTTACGAACAACGATGCGAAACTGATTTCACTTTGACTTTGAAGGAGAGTTCATGAGCACTGTTTACGACTTTGACGCGCTGCAGATCGATGGCAAGTCGGTCCCCTTGAGCCAGTTCAAGGGCAAAGCGATGCTGATCGTCAACACCGCCAGCGCCTGCGGTTTTACGCCGCAGTTTGCCGGTCTGGAAGAGTTGCACCAGACCTATGGCAAGCAAGGTCTGGTGGTGCTGGGCTTTCCGTGCAACCAGTTTGGCGCCCAGGACGCCGGCAGCAACACCGAGATCGCCGAGTTTTGCCAGCTCAACTATGGCGTCAGCTTTGCCATGATGGCCAAGATCAACGTCAATGGCGCCCAAGCGCATCCGCTGTACCAGTGGCTGGTGAAAGAGGCGCCCGGCTTGCTGGGCAGCAAGTCGATCAAGTGGAATTTCACCAAGTTTCTGGTCGGCAAGGATGGCGCCGTTCGCAAGCGCTACGCGCCGACCGATACGCCGGCCAGCCTGAAATCCGACATCGACGCTGCGCTGGCGGCTTGATCTTGCTTTCTGGTGGCTGACCCGGAGATTTCGGTCAGCCAGCACTTCTTTGTCGCAGCGTTTCTCGGCCGCAAGCAGTCTGTGACACTGGTCTGCATTGATGCTGTTGGTTCGAACCTTTATTCGCTCCCCACAAATGCCGAATCAAAGAACTGGACGGTTGAGTTTATTGCCTAAAGCTTGCGTGCTGACTGGCATTTGGAAAATGCCCGCGCGATCCATGAATCTTTTCCCATGGTGAACCACGGCAGCAAGTTAAGACTGCGGTCGCTGGTACTGGCAAGTCCGGGAAAAGTTCATAGTGTTGGCCGCGAGGAGCCTCCATGCCCAAAGGCGGTTTTCCTTCACCTTGACCAACGGCTGTTTTCCACAGCGCCCGCCCGCCAAAAGCGCCGTGAAACCACGATAGTTTGAGTGGTGCGAACGTAAACTTTCATTACCAGAGATTTCGGCTTAGCAGCGATTGCTGTCGGTGGGCGTTGCCAACCGTGCTCACGCTGCATGCCCCAAAGCGGTTGTTCAGTCTGGAGACCAACACTGGCGCGAGTGACTGCTGTTCGAGGCACTGCCGTCATATGACGTCCACAACCCAACTGGAATCGCACGGCCGACAGCTTCCTGATCGCTTGGACTGGTGGTTTCGACCCAAAGCCGACCTTCCGTTCGGTGCGTCGGTTGGCGAAGTTCGATGGTGGCACCTAGAATCGCTGACCTGCTCCCCCTTCACGTTCAACGACCCAAGCCCGACAGGCTTCTAGGCAACGATAGCCTCAAGCCCCTTTTTTTCAATCAACTGCAAAAGTTTGGCAGCGGCGCCGTTGGGGTGCTTGCCTGAGCTGGCGGACTCCCATTTCTGGACGAAGGAGAGGCTTACGTTGAGCACTGACGCCAGCACCGATTGGCTGACTTTGGCTTTTTCCACACGGATGTAAGTCACTTTTTCGGGCGTGTATTCAGGGGGCTTCTGGCAGATCAGCTTCATCTTGGCCATGTCTTGTTTCATGATCAAGCCGTGGCGGTCCAGCGCAACAGCCATCTCCATCATTTCGTTCAGAACGCGACTTTTTTCAGCTTGCTTTTTGAGGGTCATTGCAAATTTCCTTCGGAATTTCGTTGGCTATCAGTTCAAGATGAACCCCTTGCGCCGCGTGGCTACCAAGATGTGGACCGAGCCACTTTTCCCTTGGCCCTACTTTCTTTTGGCACCTGGTGCAATGGTGCTGGTTTTCCAGACGTTCCGGCCAACTGCGGTCAAGACTTCGCCGACTTCGACTGCGCCGCCTACAGCGAATCCATCAGCGACCTGCCGCTGCTGCAAGTCGTGAAGCGCGCCACCGCCGTCAACCCGGATGAACAACTGCACGTCCAGGCGCTGCACCGCAGTTGGCGGATCTTGCCTTTGCAGCACTGAGCGTTGTTGGCGTCAGCTAAAAGACCCGGACTGAAGGGTATCTCTCCATGCCATCGCGGACATTGGGTTTTGTCCTTTAGCGATCCAAAAAACCCCAGCCAACCGCTGTCGAAATTTTGGATTATTGGGTGCGAACAATTCGCACCGCTTATCGCTTAGTGGGTTGAAGTGACAAGGTCACTGTGCCATCCACCACCATGGGTTCAATGCGCAGCTCACGAAGATAGTCCAGCACCTGGTCGCTGCTCTTGACCATTATCAGAATGCCTCCACCGGTTTCACGTTTTACGACAGGTTCAGCACCGGCCGCTTTCAGTCCGGCAAGCAATTCGACCAGGCGGACTTCCGGGTTTTCTACCACCAGCACAGTCGCTTTGCCACCGCCACGCAGCATATCGGTATCGTCCTGCCCATGGTAGAACCCACCCATCTGCACGACCACACCTACGCCCAATACCAGCGTAGCGGCCAAGCCCCACAGCATCGGGTTTTGCCAAGGGCGATTTGCTTTTAGCAAGCCTTCGCGTTTCAACCGAAACAACAATTGTTGGTACTGTGCATCATCAGCTTGTGGAACGGACTCTTCCAGTTTTGCGCGACGCGTTTGCAGCACCCGGCGCAACGCTTCAGCTTGCTGGTTGACCACACTATCTGCTGCTGGGTCTGATCGCCCGGCCAGCGCATTGAGCCACTGCTCCTCTTCCTTGTCTGGTACTTGTGCCATGGTGGTTCTCAGGTGACCAGCAGCTCAGTGCAATGCGCGATGTAGGGTTGAATCTTCTTCTTGCACTGCGACAGGTATTCCTTGGTTGCAGCAAGGGTGCGACCAATGCGCTGGCCTATGTCATCAATGCTCATACCGTCCATTTGCATCATCAGTACGTAGGCCCGCTCCGGCTCGCGCTTGTTGAATGCGCCCAAACCAGCGGCCACGCATTCATCCACTGATTGCACGCCATCACCTTCTGTTGAGCTCGGACCGGGCGTGGTTTCCTCCAGCCGGGTCCACTGTTCATCGTTGACGGCGGTTTCATGGGTGCCCACACTGCTTTGCTTGCGTTGGTAGTCGGTCAAACAATTCCTGGCAATCTGCCAGAACCATGCCTTGGCCGTGCCATCGCCGGTAAAACTTTCGACACTGCGCACAATCTTGAATAAAGTTTCTTGCAGCACATCCTTGGCCTCATCGCTAGTGACTCCGCGGTAGACAAAAAACCTGAGCATGGGCTGCGCAGCAGTTTGGTAAAGCGCCTTTACCCCGGCATCCATGGTTTTACCTCCAGTGCGGATCAGTTTGACAATGTCCTCTTCGGTCACTTGTTCTCCCGTGCATACAACGGGTTGAATTATTGACCAGAAATCACGGCTGTAACCTATAGACGAATGCAGCCGCAAAAGGTCAGGTAACTGCTATTCCTGACTTTTTCAAGCCAGGACCGTCTCTGCAAGTGAAGGTGGATTCCTTAATGTCGGCAGGCACCGCTCACCTTCAGATGCCTGCCAGGGACAAGATCATGGAAATTCCCTACACGGACCACGCCGCAACCCGTTCACAACAACGTGGCATCCCGCCATTGATCAGCAATTGGCTTTTGGACTACGGCGACGAAATCTATGACGGTCGTGGTGGCGTGGTGCGCTGCTTCACACCCAGAAGCATCCGTACCATGGAGCGCGAGATTGGTAGAGCGCCATTGAAGCGCATGTCCGAATTTCTGCGCTGCTACCTGGTACAGAGCACCAGCGACGGCGCGGTGGTCACGGTCGGCAAGCGTCATCTCAAAAGACACATCTGGCGGCATTGACCAAAGGTTCGACGGCCATTCAATCCCACTCGAAGATGAACTCTGCCTGAATCCGCCGTTTGTACAGCCACACATATCCTTCCCGCCTGCCGCGGGGGTCAGCCCATTGAGATGCCTGGCCCTCGTCCTCTACCGCATCCTTACCACTGCAAAAGGCGCGCTTGAGTTCAAAGCCAGGCTGGCCTTTTGCAAGAAACCACTTCCACTGCGCGTTCAGGTGACCAAAAGGCAGGGCAGGCACTCTGCCAAGTGGATCTTCTATCAGCGCTTGAGATTCGGCTTCGTCTATCGTGCTGGACCCACAAATGTGTTCGGGCTTAAGGACAAACTGGCTGTGATACCTTTCAGCCAGCTTTTTTCTATACCAAACGTACAACTCGTAAAGAATTGCGAACAAGACCAAAGGCCAGATCATCCACACGGTCATGTGTTCTGCCACTGTCAGCGCGACGGCCCTTGCCTTGGTCAGGGACTCCCTGAATTCATGGGTGCCGGCATAAGCGCCCAGGGTCCCCTCCATGATGGCAACTGCGATCGTCATCAAGGCGCAGCCAACCAACCCCCATAAGAAATACAGGCCGAAGTAGTTCCACGTCTGAGCAATCATTTATCTCTCCTTGGCCCTCGGTGTGAGGCACCGCCGTTACGGACCAGTCTTTCTCCCACGAGCTTTCCTCTGCGGATCTTCAGGAAAAGGTCTTCTTCGTAAATGCTGTCAAATCCACTGTGCACATATTTGATCAGCATGCCACGTGGGCAGCATAGTTCGCCCGTGTACCAATGCGCAAAGACACCTTCACCGCAGTTGGGAAACTGCTCCTCGAGCGGGAGAGACTTCCAGCCAGAATCATCATCGATTTCATGGCTCATCACCTTGATTGCCTTCAGATACAAGCGGTCAGCTTCAATCGACCAGGTTCCAACATAGCCGCGCCAAAGCGCGGTGCAAGTGCCTTCGAACTTCCATCGAAACGTGGCGTTCTTGACCATCAAATCTAGCGGTGTCGTAAAGAGACTCAAGGTCTCGCCCTTGTAGATCAGTTTCTCCGAAAATTGTGCTGTCATGACTGGACTCGGTTCAAGCGTAAGTGGTTTCCAGAAGCTGGCGTGCTTCCAGTACCGGGGAGGTCACAGCCTCCATATAGCTGCGTGCCTGGTGCCGGTTGATGTGTTCACGGATGCGGTCCAGCTCGTCGTCCACCGTCTCACCAAACACCATCTTGGACAGCACAACCAGAAGCTCGAAGAACAACACCAGCGCGAAGAACAGCAGCCACGCGACGAAAGCAACCGTATTGAGCTGGGTGTACTGGTGCAGCGCCTGCACCCTGGCCAACAAGCCGGACTGCTCTGACACATTGGGGGCACTGCGCCACTTTGCCAACGCCATGGTGTTTTCCTCGGTCAAGCGTGCTTGCTGTTCCTGCGCTGCCACGTATTCCTTGCGCAGGAGTTCGGCCTGGCGAGCCAGCTCACGGTAGACCGGACCCACGCTGCGTATCCTGCTGCCACAAGTGCCGTTGGCTTCACAGTTTGCTGC